>CAMEYZ010000189.1 GCA_945947715.1 uncultured Clostridia bacterium
ATAAGGTTAAGTATGGCAATATTCAGCGGACGGATATCCTGCTTTTCCGCAACAGAATCGGTCATAACGAAAATATTTTCCTTAGTAAGCTCGTCAAAGGCAGGCAGATTGTTTGGTATGTTGATTGGCATTATAATTCATTTCCTTTTTATTTTATCTAAATGTATCGGCAGTTTCGGTGATAAAAGCTTCCGTTCCCATAGCCGTATCCGGCTGAACTCTTTCAGGAGATCCGATGTCAGCTGCCGTATCAGCGGAGATATCCTCATAGGCACCATTTCTGTCGGGAGTATCAGCATTGATATTCTCCACACCATAAACAGTGGTCCCAGCTGCACCGGTCATAGGTGCTCTTGTGGATTCCGCCGTGTAATATTCAGCAGTGGAGCCTGTAAACGTGGGACTTGTGACGGAACGAGGCGGAATAGTTTCGATATATGGCATAGTCTGTTTTTCCTGTTCCTCCCTGCCGCAGCCCGTAAGTGCCACCGCCAGCAGCGCTGTAATAAGTATCAGTCTTTTCATCTGTAAACTATGTAGCTGTCGGAGCCCTCAGGAGCTTCCGATACATAAGCGGATATCACGTTCATAAGGTTGGTTTCGCCTGAAACATCAGCAGTGTCCGCACTGTCATACAGTACCGACAGATTGTCAAATTCAAGAGCCTCCGGGTGAAGAGCCTCCGCATTTCGCTGAGCAAGCTCCTCTGCGGTAACTTCGAGAATTACTCCGCAGCCCTGCTCCGCGGCATTATCATACACAATGTTAGCAGCGCGTACAAGAGCGTTGTAGCGGTCACCAAAGGCAAGACCCTCGCCCAGCTCATCGTAGTCAGAAAGCTCAAATTCGGGGAAGCGGTCGCCGCTGATGATAATGTAATCAAAGCCGCCTGCGGAGACCTCCGAGGAGATATCATCAATATAGTCGATCGTATCCTCATTATAGGGAGACAGATAGCTGATACCGTCTGTATCGGTCCATATTTCACCGTCTGCGGTCTTATAGGAGCCGTAGCCGCTTTCTCCGTAGATGTTTTCATCCTCCAGAAGATTTATCCTTGCGATAGGATAAAGTCCTTCAGCTCTTGCAGCGTCAGCAAGCTCGTCTGCGAAGAGGTTAGATTTGATATTGTCGCCCTGCGCAAAGGAAGCAAAGGGAGATTTGATGTTAAAGTAAATATCTCCGCCCTCAGCCTTAAGAGTGAACACAGCTGCGTTGAAGCCTTCATTTTTTATAGAAGCAAGCTCGTCTCTCAGAGCGTCCATATCGGACATGACCTCAAGGCTTACAGAAGCAGCCCTGATTTCGGACAGCGCAGGGATATCCATTTCCGGTTCATCGGGTGTCTCCTGAGTTGCAGCGGTAGTTTCTGCAGGAGTTGTTTCGGTTATGACCGGTGTTGTTTCGCTCACCTGCGTTTCGGAAGAGATATTGCTTTCTTCCCCTGCTTTCTTTTCGGAAAGATATTTATGGATAGGCGCACCTATGCTGTAGCCCAGAAAAACCAGCAAAGCAAGACCTATAATGCATAATACCGCCTTTATGGTCGAGTTGGCAGTGTTTCTCTTGGAGGACGGACTTTTTCTTGTCTTGTAGACCTTTCTTCCCGGCCTGCTCCGTTTAGGCTTTTTATACTTTACATGAGACATAATGAAAAACTCCTTTCGTTAAAACGTTCCGAGGGGCATGCCGGACAAGCCGAAAAATGCCATGCTCAGTATCCCAAGATATATCATGATCAGAGGATAGCCTCTGAATGCTGCGGGTACCTTTTCCGAGCTGAGCCTGTCATAGACCGAAGCGGTCAGATAGAGTGCCAGAGAGTAACCCAATCCCGAACCCAGTCCGTAGAAAATATATTCGTGCAGACTGCGGCAGTCCACAGAGCTCAACAGCATTGTTCCCAGAACTGCGCTGTTAAATACGGCAAAGTGAATGTATTTTCTGATGTGGTCTATCCTATCGCCCATAAATCTCCAGACAAGCATAATGGTGACAAAGTACAGAACACACAGAATGCAGATGTAGAATACAGGCTGATATGTCTGATAATCGGCAGCACTTCGGAAGGTTCTCTCCACAAGCCACACAAGGATATTTGTGACAGTGCACAGATAAGTGACTGCTGCCGAAAATCCGAAAATGCTTTTTTTGTTCTTTGAAACGGCAACAATGGTGTCTGTGCCGAGAGAACGGGAAAAGACGATATTTTCGGTAAATATCATTACAAAAAGCGTAACGATGATAGATCTGATAATTTCCATAATATACTCGCTTTATTTAGTTTTTCTTCTGAAAAAGCGTGAGATCAGGCGAACTGCCGCCGCAAGAAGCCCCACAATGATAAATCCACCGAAGGGAAATCCAATTCCCGAGAAGGTGTATTTTATGCCATAAAGCTGTCCTCCTATGCCTCCCGTTGAGAGAAGCTCTCTTATAAATCCGATAATAATGACCGCGATATCATATCCCGCAAGCGTGGTCAGTATATCGGCGAACATTTTTCCCTTAGATTCTCTGAAAAACTGCAGCTCCGAACGGGACACGATAAAGGGATTTGTTATCAACAGCGGAGCGATAATTCCCATGGAAACAGTTTTTTCAGGCATAATTTTTGAAAAGAGAATATATATCGGAACAAACATTAAAGCTCCGATAAGCGTATATAATATAACACGGCTTGTGTATACGATCTTCCGCGGTATAAACGAGGATATCGTAAGGGACAGGAACGTGAGTGCTGTCATAAACATTGAAAGGATAATGGCATTTTCCAGCGTATTTGCATATAATACAGCAGGAGAAACCGCCAGTCCGCAGGCAAGAAGCGGATTTTTCCGCAAGAAATTTGCTGCGGGCGAGAATTTGTAATCAGATGTTTTATTCTGAGTCTGATCCTGCTCCGGCATCTGCAGCCGCCTCCTTTCTTTGCGCTTCCCTGTCAGATATCATTATCCCGACAGGTGCCGCGATGACTGCCGCATAAACGGCAGGATTTTCCGCAAGAGCGCAGTATCTGAATATCCCGATAAGCGCCCCCGAACAAATGCCGTAAATTATTCTGCCCTTAAGGGTTTTGGGAGCGTTTCGGCATATAATAAATATCGAAACGAAAAGGTACATTCCTCCGCAGAGGTCATATTTTATCTTAGCTGCGCCTGTGCCCAGTATTAGCGCTGCAAGTGTATATACTGCAGTCTGTGAGAGAAATACCTCAAAGGAGGAAATCCTCACTGCCATAAGGTATATCCCCATGACTGCCAGCAGAACGATTATCCCCGTTCCCATAGGCGAGACGCATCTTCCAATAAGCATTTCATAATCGGAAACAGGTGCCGCGCTTGCAGTCTGCATTGTCTTTGAAAAGGACGGAAACAGGTCGTTTGATACTGCCGAACTCAGGTCAGGGTAATCGAACACCTTCGGATAGGACAGCACCTCGGAGGAATAGCAAATCTCGGCGAAAATATAAGCAGCGCAGGCAGGACTGAATATTTCACAGCCATGTCCGCCAAAGCAGTGCTTGACTATCGCCGTAGCAAATATCCCGCATATCACAATAATGTAATAGGGCACCGAAGCGGGCATCATAAGAGCAATAGCAAGTCCTGTGCAAAGGGAGGAAAGATCGCTGAGCTCAATGTCCCGCTTTCTCATTTTCACGCAGATGAAATCGCAGAAAACGCACACAGCAGAGGAAAGCGCAGCTGTCACAAGAGCGCGCAGACCGTAATAGTACACTGCCATTCCCAAAAGGACCAAAAGGCAGAGCAGAATATTGCCGTGTATCTGAAGATCTGTTTTTTCATTTACGTTTTTCATATAGATCTTTGAGTGTTCCTTTCTGAGTATCCCTTTGGAATACTCGTAATCTGAAAATCTTTGATTTTCAAAATCTATCTTCGGAGATGATTTTTTGCATATTGAGCTCATCAGCAAAAGCACAGTCAAAATCACGCTTACAGCTTCTGACCTTGACAGCTACAGTCTGAACTACGATATGATACAGACGGAAAGCCCCGAGACAAGGAAGCTTATATCCGATATAATAAACCGTCTGCTTCTTATAAAGGACATCGACCTGTCAAGAGAGAAGCTTTACATCGAAGTATTTTCCGATAAAGCAGGAGGCTGTCTCATGTATATTTCGGGAGCAAGGGGAAAAAACCTGACTGAATCGGAGGTCATGCCCCTTTCAGAGGACTGCACAGAGGTAATATACTTCTGCCGGAGCATTGACGAGCTTGTGCGGTCGGCCGTTGAGGCA
>CAMEYZ010000190.1 GCA_945947715.1 uncultured Clostridia bacterium
ACCCTTGAATTTGTTGATATCGCAGGACTGGTAAAGGGCGCTTCAAAGGGTGAGGGTCTGGGAAATAAATTCCTGTCCAATATCCGCGAGGTGGACGCTATCGTTCATGTTGTCCGCTGCTTTGAGGACGACAATATCATCCACGTGGACGGAAATATCAACCCCCGCAGAGATATCGAAACTATCGACTTAGAGCTTATCTTCTCCGATATCGAGCTTATCGACCGCAGAATTGACCGTGCTAAGAAAATGGTCAAGGGCGATAAAAAATATCAGGCGGAGATAGATTTCCTCGAAAGACTGAAAAAGCATCTGGAGGAGGGCCACTCTGCACGCTCCTTCGATTATACCGAGGAAGAGGCTGAGCTTATACGGTCCACTCCCCTGCTTTCCGCAAAGCCTGTTATCTACGCAGCAAACCTCAGTGAGAATGACTTCAAGAACAATATCGAGTCTTCCGAGCACTACAAGACCGTCTGCGAGATAGCACGTGAGGAAAACGCCGCAGTGCTGCCCATTTGCGCACAGCTTGAAGCGGAGATATCCGATATGAACGACGAGGATAAGCAGATGTTCCTGTCCGAGCTTGGACTGGAGGTATCCGGTCTTGACAGAATAATCAAGGAGGGCTACTCCCTTCTGGGACTTATTTCTTATCTTACCGCAGGTCAGCCCGAGGTCAGAGCATGGACTATCAAAAAGGGCACAAAGGCTCCTCAGGCAGCAGGAAAGATACATACCGACTTCGAGAAGGGCTTTATCCGCGCCGAGGTGGTATCCTTCGATGACCTGATGGCATGTGGCTCAATGACCGCTGCCAAGGAAAAGGGACTTGTCCGCTCCGAGGGCAAGGAGTACGTAATGCAGGACGGAGATATCGTTCTGTTTAGATTCAACGTCTGATTCACAAACCATTTCTCATTAACGAATCGAGGTATTGACATGAAAAGACACGAAAATTTATATTCTGCTATTCTTTCCTTTGCAGGAGCTGCGCTGTTTCTGGCAGCGGCTCTGATAATTCATTTCGTTGTGGTAAAGCCGCTTATTACCGACAACAACACAGCAGCTGAAACACTGATTCTTTCTCTTGCACCTTCTATTCTGTACATATTCGCCGCTTTTTTCCTCATTTCGGGCATATATGCACTGGTAAATGATATAATGATCGAAAAGGGCGAAAATGTCATTGCAAAGGTCACAGGCGTAAAGGAATATTTCGTAGGCTCAGGGACAAAAGACGTACATTACAATCTTTTCTGCGAGTGGAAGGATCCAAAAAACGGAAAGGTATACAAGTATAAAAAGACAAATCTTCCCGAAAACCCTTCTGATAGGGTATCCGACGGAAAGGTCGTTGTAAGGATCAATAAAAAGGATCCCCGTCAGTATTTTGTGGATCTGTAATTTTCTACATAAAATATATCGGAGTATATGCAGCTTAATATACTCCGATTTTTTTGCTAAGGAGCTAATATGAACTATAAGATCATCGCTGTCGATCTGGACGGCACCCTTTATTCGGACGAAAAACAAATTCTCCCTGAGACCGCAGCTGCCCTGAAAAAAGCTGCTGCAAAGGGCGCATATGTGATACCCTCCACAGGCAGACCTCTTATGGGTATCCCGGAAAATGTCCTTGAGCTGGGCTGCATCGAATATGCTGTGACCTGCAACGGCGCAGCGGTCTACAATGTGAAAAGCGGGAAGCTCCTTTCTGAAGAGCCCATGGACTGGGAAAAATCAGCGGAGATACTCCGCGGACTTAAGGGCTTCGATATTTCGGTGGACGCCTTCATTGACGGAAAGGCCTACAAGGAAAAAGCTCAAATAAGCATAATCGACTCCCTTGCGCTGTCGGAATATATGAAAAATTATCTGCGGAACACCCGCATTTTCGTGGACGACCTCGCAGAATTTGTATACACTGAAAAAATCAGCGTCCATAAGATAACCCTGAATTTCTCCGTGGACGGAAAGGGCGGCTTCACAGACCGCGCAAAAACTGCGGAATATCTCAGCACCGTTTCCGGGATAACCGTAGTCAGCGGAGGAATGAACAATCTGGAGATAACCAAAAATGGCGTGAATAAGGGGAAGGCCCTGCTGAAAACCGGCGAGCTTCTGGGAATCCCCCGCTCGGAGATAATAGCCTTCGGCGATAGCGGCAACGATATCGACATGATAAACGCCGCAGGAACGGGAGTTGCCATGGCAAACAGCACCTCCGAGATACTCGCCACCGCAGACTTTGTCACCCGTTCCAACAACGATAACGGCATCGCCTACGCTCTGTCGGAGCTGATGAATATATAAAAAACAGGAAGCACAGCATATGCTCTGAGCTTCCTGTTTTTTTGATTTTCTAACCCCGGAACCTGCTTGTGGCAGGCTTTTCATCGTTGAGGATAAAGTCTGCGCTGTCGGGGCTTAGCTTCGGAAGGACCACCGTCATTCGTGTGCCTATCCCTACAACGCTGGATACCTCGAACCGTCCACCGTGACGGTCAACTATCCACTTTGCAATGGACAGTCCCAGTCCACAGCCTCCCGTATCACGGCTTCTGGCCGGGTCTGCACGATAGAATCTTTCAAAAATATGCTCGATATCGGTCTGATTCATGCCGATACCGTTATCCTGTACCTCAACGCATACCTCACCCTTGACATTGCGTTTCACCCGGAGGACTATCTCTCCGCCGTCGGGAGTATATTTTTTCGCATTGTCCGTCAGTATCCGCACCGCCTGCTTTATCATGGAAACGTCGCCGTATGCCATGAACTCTCCGTTGATATCGCAGATGTACTCATGCTTGTCGTCGATGAGGCAATACTCAGAATAAACGTCCTTCATCATATCAGACAGCGAGAAAACGTCCATATTAACTGTCTGTCTGCCGTTATCTCCCCTTGCCAGAAACAGAAGCTGCTCCACAAGCTTGCCAATATGTTCCGATTCGTTATTAATAGCAGTGATAGCTTCGTCCAGCACCTTTTCATCGGTCTTTCCCCAGCGTGCCAGCATACCGGCATAGCCCTTTATTACGGCGATAGGTGTCCTGAGCTCGTGAGACGCGTCGCTGACAAACTGCGCCTGCTGCAGGTAGGATTCCCTCATTCGGTCAAGAAGGGAGTTGACCGCCTCTTCAAGTCCCTCTAAGTCGCTGTTGCCCGTATGGATATGAGCCTCAGCGGTGGGGTCAAGCTTATTGATGGCAGTCTGGAGATCGCTGAAATCCACGTCCTTATGTTCATCTGCGGGAGCCGTTTCCGCAGGCACTGAGCTTGAAAGCTGCAGAGACGCTATATCCACAGCGGATACGGCAATATCGTTGATAGGCTTTAATATCCGCCTTGCTTCCTTTCCGCCACGATACGCGCCTGCTGCGAGCATTATAAGCTCAGAAATGCAGAGCGCCGCCAGACAGCAGATCAGCACAACAACAAAATTATCCAAATCGACAGAGTATTCACCGAAATGGTAGATAACTCCCGCTTCCTTACTTATGTCAAAATATCTGGGCAGAAGCAGTCCTTTTACACCATACTGAGCCTCCTCAGCGATGCAGCGGACAATGACTGCCGTGAAAAACACAATTATATCCAGCGCGATAAAATTCCCCAGAGAAGCATTTATCCAGTAATTGTTTATCTGCTTTGCGAGGGACTTGTTTGACGCAGGTCTTTCACTGGTCTCTTTCTTCTTCATAGGCATAAATTCTCTATCATCAGCTTACTTGATAACATATCCCACACCGCGGACAGTGGTGATAAGATGTATCCCAAAAACATCATCTATCTTGCTGCGGAGATATCTAATGTACACATCGACCACATTAGTCTCGCCCATATAATCATATCCCCAGACCTTTTCCAGAAGGACCTCTCTGGACATGACGATAGAGCGGTTTTTCATAAGTGCTGCAAGAAGCATGAATTCGCGGTTGGTAAGCTCAACAGGCTCACCATTGCAGGTCACCGTATGACGCGCGGTATCTACAATAACTCCGTTTATCTCCAGCAGATCCTCCTCAGCAGCCCGCTCAGCGGGAGCCTCCTTTGGCTCGGTCTGACGAAGGACTGCGCGTATCCTCGCAAGCAGCTCTTCGATAGCAAAGGGCTTAGTCATGTAGTCATTAGCGCCCATATCAAGTCCCGACACCTTATCCATAACAGCGTCCCTTGCCGTAAGCATTATGACGGGCATTTCCGAGATCCGCCTCAGTCTGCGCAGCACCTCCAGCCCGTTAA
>CAMEYZ010000191.1 GCA_945947715.1 uncultured Clostridia bacterium
CCCACGACTGCCGGTCCGCAGTTCACGCCCACGCCGCAGCTTACTGACTTGCCGTAACGTTCAAGGAACTTGCTTTCAATGGCGTTTCCTCCGCTGACTATATCCCATGCAGTTTTTACGGCGCGGTAGACATAATCGTCCAGGTCGAAGGGCGCGTTGAATACTGCCATGGTAGCGTCACCGATGAACTTGTCCAGCGTTCCGCCGTTAGCGAAAATTGAATTTGTGGTGAGATTTAAGTAACTGTTGAGGATATCCACCACCTGTTCAGGCTCCAGGCTCTCCGACATGGGGGTAAAGCCTCGGATATCCACGAAAAGCACCGCAATATCGCGATTTTCTCCGCCCAGTCTTATATGATAGCCGCCCTTTTTGGCGATCTCCTCAACCACCTGCGGAGCCACATACTTTTTAAATGCGTCCGTTATCTTTTTCTTTTCGATATTTTCCTCAACATATTTTCTGATAAGATTTATGAGATAGCACACCAGCACTCCCAGACTCAAATAAATAATGGGTAAGGTCAGCCCCGAGCTGTTCAGCATAATAAACAGTGCTGCGCTTCCGACGATAAGTATGACCGTCAGCGGTGTGGAAAATTTCAGCGCCAGCTTCTTTGTCAGAAGGTATGCCATGCAGGACACCGCTGCCGCAATAAGCGCAGCTACTCCTCGCGACGCAGGAACCGTGCTCTTTCCGTCAAGAAGTCCCTGAATGATGTTTGCGTGTATCTCCACTCCGTACATCTGGTCAGCGCTGTTGGGCACCGAGAACTGGTCCTGGAGTCCCGACGCATATGCGCCTATCAGCACGATGCAGTCCTTGAAGACCTTCGGGTCCACCGAGCCGTTCAGCACCGCACTAAGAGGAATATGCTCATAATCGGCGGGACGACCTGCGTAATTAATCCACATGCGGCCGTTTTCGTCAAGGCGGGGCGTATTTTCGGCAATGCCCATTTTCTCGCAGTAAACGGAGTATATCTTCGAGTCAAAGCTTGGGTACACATTTCCCTCGTATTCCTCCGAAAGAATGGCAGAACGCACGATGCCGTCTTCATCGGGGACTGCATTCACAAAGCCTGTCTGAGCATACTCATAAATGATAGGCTCTTCAATTGAGGCTATATTCAGATGATCTATATAGGGCTTTCCGTTTTCGTCAACACAGTATGCGGTGGTATAGTTGATGTAGGAGCCCGAAACCACCTTGCCGCTTCTGACGCAGGCTTCTTTGAGCGCTTCGTCGCCCTCGCTGTCCATCTCTCCGAACACCATTATATCCATGCCGATGACTGCGGGCATGTCATCCAGGCTGTCGATAATATCGGCATACACTCCCCTTGACCAGGTGCCGAAGGGGCCCACCTCTGCCAAGGTCGCATCGTCGATAGCTATTATCTTTATCTTGTTGTTGATGCCGCGCGGCTGCTGATAAAGCTTGTCCCTCATCAGGCTGTCGAAGGAATAGAATACGTCATAGAACGAGAGCAGAAATACAAGCAGAAATACTGCAACGGCTTCGGCTGCGGTAATGAGTACCGAATGTTTTTTCATCAAATATCCCCCATTGTTCAGTAAAAATTGTTTCTTTCCAACAATTATATCACATTTATGGGAATTTGTCACTATCTTTTTGTAATTTTTTTAAGAAAATTTTAAAAGCCTATTTACAAGACACGAAAAATATGCTATAATTAGAAAAACAATTGCATTTTTGGGGATTTTATGTCAATCTGACCTCCCCAAAGCTGCTGCCAATCTATACTATTCTCAATGAAAGGAATGCTGCAGATATGAAACTGAAAACCGCTTCAGACGTTTTACTCGATCAGATATTCAATATAACACAGGAGCTTTATGCCGAAATGTCCAAAACCGACGACGACCCGGAAAATGACCACGCCGCTATCTATCGTCTGCTTACCGATCTGGGAAGAACTCTGGTGGACGCCGACAGGGCGAGCTTCTGGAAATGGGACAAGCGGAACCATACTCTATGGACTACTGCAGCTGTGGGCGCGGGAAGGATAACTATTCCCGAGGGCACAGGTCTCGTAGGAAAGGCCCTTGCTGAAAAGCGTGCTATCGTTACAAATGACCCCTATAACTGCCCCGACTTTAACTCCGATGTGGACAAGAGAACAGGCTATGTCACAAAATCTATCCTTGTTATGCCTATTTCCGACTGCAAGGGCGAATTTATCGGAGCTTATCAGGCGATAAACAAACTAAGCGATACGGGCTTCGACCTTAAGGAGGACACAAGACGTCTTTCTCTGGCTGCCTTTATCTGCGGTATCACCCTCGAATCGGACAGCTTCCTTGACGATTCCCGTCACGACAAGCTCACCGAGCTGAAAAACCGCATGGGCTTCTACAGCGACTATACCAAAAACTATGAAAAAATGCTTTTGGATACAAACAAATTGTGCAATATCTCACTGTTTATCTGCGATATCGACCACTTCAAGAGGGTCAACGATACATACGGCCATAACGCTGGAGACGCAGTGCTGCGCCATGTGGCTGATAATTTCCGCAAGAACTGCCGCAGCTGCGACGGAGTGTATCGCTGGGGCGGCGAGGAGTTTATCGTTATCCTCCCCGACACTGACATCGAAATGGCCGCAGAAGCTGCAGAGCGTCTTAGACTCTGCATTATGGACTCAGTCTGTCACTACGAGGACCTGGATATAAAGGTGACTATGAGCTTCGGCGTTACCGATATCGACCCTGCGCTCTCTATCGAGGAAAATATCAAGATAGCCGACGACAAGCTTTACTCCGCAAAGGAAGGCGGAAGAAACCGTGTTATCTATTGATGTTCCCACAGAGCTTCTCCGGATAAGCAATATAAAGGTAAGCTATTTATGGTAAAAAAGATACTGCTTTATTTTGGGAGCTTTCTAGCTGCGATAGCTGTTCTGTGGTCGGCGCTGGTGCTTACCTCGATGATACCTAACGAAAAGCTCCGGGATAATATGCTTAAAAGCTCGGAAATGCTAAGCGGCGCAGAGCCCTTTTCACAGAATAAAAGCAGAAATACTATAACCGATAACTATGCAGATGTTATCCTGCTGAACGTTATCTGGAATATCGACAGCACTGACCCTTTTGTATCCTCTCTGGACAATAAGTATTTCGACGGAAATGACGGTAGGATAGACTACGGTGAAAATTACGGGCTCCTCGCTGCAGTAAACGGCACCGAAGCAAACACCGATTATTCCAGGTACTGGCACGGCTCTGCAGTTTTTATCCGTCCACTTATGACCATAACTGACCTTACGGGTGTA
Source organism: uncultured Clostridia bacterium (assembly GCA_945947715.1). GTDB lineage: Bacteria > Bacillota > Clostridia > Oscillospirales > Ruminococcaceae > RGIG4694. The sequence continues at coordinate 3,299 of CAMEYZ010000191.1, forward strand.
AGAATCATCGGAGCTGTAGCCGGGGCTGTGCTGCTGACGGTATGCTGTGCTTTCCTTGTCAGAAGGAAGCTTTATCTTGAATCTGCTGCGCTGACGCTGGCGTTTATCTGCGTTCAGGGGTGGAATATCCACCTTTCCATGGAATATCAGCCTGCTGTGCTGGTGACTCTGGCAATGCTGCCGTTTTTCCTGATGCTGGAGAAAAAGGGTGATACTGCGCTTATTGTCCTGTCTGTGATAAGCGGCACCATGATCGCCTTCTTTGACTTTCTCACAGCTGAAACTCTTACAATACTTATCCCGTTAATAACTGTAATGTCCGCAAGATACAGTGAGGGGCGATTCAAAACTGTCAGAACAGAATTGACCACTGCGGCAAAATGCTCTGTGGGCTGGCTGTCAGCTTACGGTGGGACCTATCTTGTCAAATGGACAGCCGCCTCCGCTGTAACGGGAGAAAACAAATTCATAGCTGCTCTTACATCTGCGGAGGAACGATTCGGCGGTGAAACGACACTTATCTCGCCGGTAGCTCAAATATTTGCAGCTCCCATAACAAACATTTCAACTATGCTGGGCGGCAGAACAAGAGCTGAGCTTCTTCCCGCCGCTGCGGGAATACTTCTCATAGCCGCAGTTGTCTTCGCGGCATTATATCTTGCACGCACCAAAAATAATTTTAAAGCAAAGGAATATATGACCGTCGTGTTTCTTCTCGGCGCTGTTCCATATCTGAGATACATCGTGCTGAACAATCATTCCTATCTTCACGACTTTTTCACCTATCGTGCCCAGGCAGCTTCTGTGCTGGCACTGCTGACTGCAATAGGCGCAGCTTATCGCAAACCGCAGACGAATAAGAAAAAAAGAGGTAAAAATGGCTGTTGAATTTACCATACTGATGCCTTGCCTAAATGAGGAAAAGACCATTGCCGCCTGCATTTCGGAGGCTG
>CAMEYZ010000192.1 GCA_945947715.1 uncultured Clostridia bacterium
AATATTCGTGAACAATATCGGCCATACCCTCACAAGGGATATGCTTCTCGGCCGGATATGGGACAATGCCGAATTTGTAGAGGAAAACGCCCTTTCCGTCACCGTGAAGCGGCTTCGGGACAAGCTGCCCCGTATCCCGGTAAAGACCGTTTACGGCATCGGCTACATGTGGGAGAAATGATATGCAGACTATTATCATCGCAATATTGATATGCTTCGTGCTCGTGCTGACGATTGCTCTCATTGCAGTGCAGCTGCGGACCAGAAGGATACTCGCTTCCATTGAAAAAATGCTGGACGAAGCCAATGACAATACCTTCTCAGAAGCTCACTTCTCCGAGGAACAGCTCTCCCGCATCGAATCGAAAATGTACCGCTACATCACCAAGGGAGTGACCTCCCAAAGGCGCATCTCCGAGGAAAGAGACCATATTAAAACGCTTATCTCCGATATTTCCCATCAGACGAAAACTCCCATAGCAAACATAATGGTATACTCCCAGCTGCTCACCGAGGAAAAGCTTCCCCAAAGCTCACAGGACCTGGCAGCACATATCGAGGAACAGGCCGAAAAGCTCAGCTTTCTGATATCATCGCTGGTGAAGACCTCACGGCTTGAAAACGGGATAGTCGCCACAGTTCCTGCGGAAAACAGCGTAAAAGCTCTGCTGGAGGATATCCATCTGGAAAATGCAGCCGCCGAGAAAAGCATCACCCTCACCATTCAGAATGATACGGATATCACTGCACTGTTCGACCCGAAATGGACCTTAGAGGCTCTTGTGAACATAATCGACAATGCCGTGAAATACACTCCCGAGGGCGGAAACGTCACAGTCAACGTCACCGAGTATGAAATGTTCGCGCGGATAGATATCTCCGACACAGGAATAGGCATCTTAGAAGAGGAAATCCCCAAGATATTTCAGCGCTTCTACCGCTCCCCCGAGGTCAGGGAAAAAAGCGGTGTAGGTATCGGACTTTATCTTGCGCGGAAAATAATCTCAGATGAAAACGGCTATATCAAGGTCACCTCCGAAAAGGGAAAGGGCTCCGTTTTTTCAGTTTTTCTTCCGAGAAAATGAGCAAATCTTTCAAAACTGATAGAATTACGAAAGATTTGAGACAGAATCACCGATTATAATATGAACATAAGCTATCAAGGAGGTTCTGTTATGACAATACTTAAAACCGAAAATTTAAAGAAATACTACGTCAACGGTGAAAACACCGTCAAGGCTTTGGACGGAGTGTCCCTATCTGTGGAGGACGGAGAATTCGTCGCAGTGGTGGGAACGTCCGGCAGCGGAAAATCCACGCTGTTACACATGCTGGGCGGACTTGACCGTCCCACAGAGGGCAAGGTGTTCGTTGCCGACAAGGATATTTTTTCACTCAAGGACGAGGAACTCACTATCTTCCGCAGAAGAAAGATAGGCTTTGTTTTCCAGAGCTTCAATCTGGTGCCAACTCTCAGTGTTTATGAAAATGTGACCCTCCCCATTGAGCTGGACGGAAACAGCATCGACGAAAAGCATATCGACAGCATTATCGAAACTCTGGGACTTTCACAGAAGGTGAACAATCTCCCCTCCCAGCTGTCAGGAGGCCAGCAGCAGCGTGCAGCTATCGCACGGGCGCTGGCTTCAAAGCCTGCCATAATCTTAGCAGACGAGCCCACGGGAAACCTGGACAGCAGAACCAGTCAGGATGTTCTCGGGCTCCTTAAGGTGACCTGCAGAAAGTGCAGCCAGACAATGGTAATGATAACCCACAACGAGGAAATTGCCCAGACTGCGGACAGAATAATCCGCATCGAGGACGGCAGGCTTGTTTCGGGCAGCTAAGGCGGTGACAGTATGAATGTATCTAACAAAAAATGTATCCGCCGCCTTGCACTGAGAAGAATGAGGTCCTCGCGGTCGGCAAATATCATCGCAGTGCTGGCTATAGCACTTACTACCGTGCTTTTCACATCGTTGTTCACAATTGTGATGTCGATGCTCTATGGCTATGAGCAGTCCAATTTCCGCATAGCAGGCGGTTATGCTCATGGCTGCTTCAAGTATCTCACCGAAGCGCAGTTTGACGACCTTAAGGACGACCCCATTATCAAGGAATATTCAGATCGGATATTCGTGGGCATGCCACTGGAGGCTCCCTTCGATAAATCCCATGTCGAGGTAAGCTATTGCGACGATAATGCCGCAAAATGGATGTATCTCACTCCAAAGGAGGGACGTTTCCCCGCAGAAAACACCAACGAAGCTGCCACCGATACAAGGGTACTGTCCCTGCTGGGAGTGACCCCCGAGCTCGGCACAGAATTCACCATGACCTTTGACGTGGACGGCACCGAGACCACCGAGACCTTTACTCTCTGCGGCTGGTGGGAGTACGACGAAGCTATCCAAGCAAATCATGTGCTTATCCCAAGAAGCCGCGCTGAGGAGATATTCTCAAAGCTTGACACTCAGGGACTCGACGGCATAACGGCAACTCACAACATGGACGTTATGCTGAATTCCACTGCCCACATCAACGAGGACCTGCTGCAGGTACTCGAAAATCACGGCTATCAGTCGGAAAGCCGCAGTGAGGGAGAAAATTTTATCCCCATAGGCGTAAACTGGGGATATATCCAAGCAGGCCTTGCAGAAGGCATGGACCCTGAAAATGTTATAGCCTTCGGAGCGATTATCCTGCTGATAATCTTCACGGGCTATCTGATAATCTATAATGTGTTCCGAATTTCCGTCTCAAACGATATCCGTCATTACGGACTGCTAAAAACTATCGGCACCACCGGCAGACAGCTTCGGCGAATGATATTCATTCAGGCGATGAGCCTTTCTGCCGCAGGCATTCCCATAGGACTTATCCTCGGCTATGGTATCGGAGCAGTGCTCACTCCCGTTGTGCTGAACGAGCTTAGCGGAATACAGCAGGACGCACTTTCCGTAAGTCCCGCCATATTTATTGGCGCAGCGTTGTTCTCACTTGTCACGGTGATAATATCCTGTCTGCGGCCGGGAAGGATAGCCGCAAGGGTATCTCCCATTGAGGCGCTCCGCTATACGGAAAGCGTGACATCAAAGACGGTGCGCAAAAAAAAGAAAACCGCCTCCATACCAAGAATGGCGGCGGCAAATCTGGGACGGAGCAAGAGCAAAACTGTCACGACCATAGCTTCTCTTACGCTGGCGGTGATACTGCTGAATCTGTCCTTTGCTTTCGCAAACGGCTTCGATATTAATGAGTATGTAAGCTCAAATATCGTTACGGATTTTGTGGTGTCGGATTCGGGATATTTTCAGAGTAACAGCTCCAGCAATATCACAGAAGATACGGTGGATATCATTGATTCACAAGGAAACATCTCCGAAGGCGGCATCACCTATGCAGACGTATCGACTACTCTTGAATATGTTCCCGAGGACTACTTCAGAAAATCTCTGAGTAGGATGAACGACCCCGAAAATGTGGACATCTTGACGGAAAGAAACAGGACCGAAAGCGGTCTTATCGAAAGCAGGGCACAGCTTTACGGTATGGACGATTTCTGCCTTGACGAGCTGACCGTCTTAGAGGGAGATATCGACAGGCTGAAAAGCGGCGAAAGCTGCATTGCCGCAGTATACGATACCGATGACTATGGCGCTCCCATTCCCGACAGCGGCTGGGCAAAGCTCGGCGATACGATAACTGTCCGCTATGTGGACGAAATGGAGTATTATAATCCCCTGACAGGCGAGATATACGACGACCCCGACAAAATCTCCGACAACGAGCCATACAGTACAAGACCGCTGAAATACCATGATGCTGAATACGAGGTAGCGGCCATCGTAAGCGTTCCTCACCCGCTGTCCTACAGATTCAAAATGCTTCCCGGAGACGAGTTCGTGCTTGGCTCGCAGGTATTCATACGTGACAGCGGAACAAACAGTATCCTCTATTACGCCTTCAACATGGAGGACGACGCTGCCCGTGACAGCATGGAGGCTTTCCTCGCAGACTACACTGAAAACATCGACTCCTCGGCAGATTACGAAAGCCGACAGACCTATGCGGAGGAATTTAGCTCCTTTACAAGAATGATAACTATCTGCGGAATATCGCTGAGCGTTATAGTGGGCATCGTTGGGATACTGAATTTCGCAAATGCGATACT
>CAMEYZ010000193.1 GCA_945947715.1 uncultured Clostridia bacterium
CCGAATGAGAAGGATCATCGCCATAGCGGTGTTCTGCGCACTTTTGTGCGGATGCAGCCTGAATACCGACAGCGGACGCCAGGATGACGGAAAATCGCCCTATACCGTTTCCGAAAGGGACAAAGAGGATATCGTTTCCGATGTCTATACCATTTCGGTCTCCGACGGTGTCAATAACTATCTGACCTCCTTTTCCGAATGTGACAGCGGCATATCTGTCACCATCGAGGACAACCGCTACAATGCCGTACACAGCGTGATAATCCCGCCCGAGGGCTTTTCTCCCGCTTTTTCAGAGGGCGGAGTTTCATCGGGAGCCTTCTGCAGCATAATTTCAAACGATATAGACAAATCGGTCACCGTTCCCGATATTATCCGCATAAGCTTCACAAACGGCAGCGAAAACGTCTGCTGCTTCTATACCATAGATAAGGGAGACCTTCGGAAAATAGAAATATCCGCTCCCGACAATGACGGTTCGCTAAACAGCGTGCCCTACATCAATCAGTCAGTGCTTTACCATTCTGAGCCATTCAAATTCATCAGCAGCATCGTGGTGGACGAAAGCGCGGGGATTGTCCCCGATATCTCCGATATGGTGAGGATACGCACCTACACCTTCGATCCCAACTCCTTCACCCTAACAGGCGGCTCGGAGGAGCTTTCCCCCGATAATCCCCTTTATTTCGGCTACGCCTACTGGGGCGCAGCTAATAATTTTGCGGGCTATTTCACCGAGAATACCCTCAATATCTCCGATTATGACAGCTATGTGGAAGTACCGTCATCGGACCCCGAGGACTCTCCCCTTTTCTATTTTAAGGTGGACGACAGCCGCTTCGACTGCACCGATGACCTGAAAAAGAGCCTGCGGAAGCTGTTCTCGGAATCCGCCGCAGAAAAGCTGTTCGATAATGCTCCCCAGCAGTACCGCGATATCGACGGAGAGCTTTATACTCTGACAGGACGGTCCTTGCGGGATTCCTCGCTGGGCATGCTGACCTTCACCTCTTACACGGTATCCGTGGACGGAGAGATGATAACCTATCGGACGCGACAGGAAAAATACGACGAAAACGGCGCGTTTACAGGATATATCGACGGCGGAAGATTCCAGCTGGTGAAAATGACCGACTACGACTTTAACGAAAACACAAACGAATACGACGAGCTTACCCACTGGGTAGTCAACGAATACAGGTATCCTTATTCATAATAAAAAGGATATTATCTTCTGATAGGAAGATAATATTTATCACAGATGATCATCAGAAAGGACGATATATAATGATGTATGACTTCAATTTCGGAGATTTTAAATTTACTCCCAATGAAAGGACCGAAGAAATGATACGTGAGGCAGGCGAAAGCTTCGCTGTTAGCGCTCTGACCTCAGCGGCGATGATGGCGCTCTCGCAGATAGTCAGAAACGGCTTGCTGGCTCCAAGGTCCACTAAGATAGAGATTGACGGGAATGTTCCTGCGGAAATCCTCACACTGAAGGGAAAGGACGGTCCAAAGGCAGTCTATATTTCCTCGAAAAAGAGCAGAGTCAATCTTCTTCCTGCCATTGCCGTTGCTGCGGTGGGACTTATCGTCCACTTTGCCGTAAACCAGAAAAGCGAAAACAAGGATGAACCTATCAATGTCTGATAAAAATATCATTTCAATCGGCGGAGTGGATATCCGCAGAACTGCTGCCCTTGCTCCCATGGCTTCGGTGGCGGACAGGGCGTACCGGCTTATCTGCAAGGAATTCGGAGCCGCTTACATGGTCTCGGAAATGATATCCGCAAAGGGACTGTGCTACTCCGACCGCAAGACTGAGGAGCTGTGCACTATCCTCCCGGAGGAGCGTCCCTTTGCTCTCCAGCTTTTCGGAGAGGACCCCGAATTCGTGGGAAAGGCGGCGGGTATCCTCATGAAGTTTGAGCCTGATATCATTGATATAAACATGGGCTGTCCCGTGCCGAAGATAGCAGGAAACGGCAGCGGAAGTGCTCTTATGAAGGACCCCGACAGGGCATATAGCATCGTAAGGGCAGCAATTGAGGGCTGCTCTGTTCCCGTCACCGTCAAGATTCGAAGCGGCTGGGACGATTCCTCGATAAATGCTCCCGAATTTGCGACGTACATGGAAAGCGCAGGCGCAGCGGCGATAACCGTCCACGGCAGGACTAAACAGCAGATGTACAGCGGCAAGGCTGACTGGAGCATCATCAAAGCTGTCAAGGAGGCGGTTTCTGTGCCTGTTATCGGCAACGGGGATATCGTTTCGGGAAGGTCTGCCGCCGAAATGTACGAGCAGACAGGCTGTGACCTTGTCATGGCAGGACGAGGTACCTATGGCAAGCCCTATCTTTTTGCCGAAATAGAAAGCTATCTGTCGGGAAAGGAGTATACTCCGCCCGATATGCATGAGCGGCTTGACCTGATGCGCAGACAGGCGGAGCTTGCGGTGAAGTTCAAGGGAGAACATACCGCAATGGCTGAATGTCGCAGAATGTGCGCATTCTACTTAAGAGGCATACCCTCGGCGGCTAAATTCAGAAATGCCTGCGGACAGCTGTCGTCACTGAATGACTTATATGCCCTTATCGGCGATATCAAGAAGGTAATTGACTGATATGAAGATAGTTAGAACAGAAAAAGAACATATCCCGCAGATAGCCCGCATAGCAGCGGAAAGCTTTCCCGACCCCTGGACGGAGAACGGATTCATGTCCTCTCTTGACATTTCGGGAAATATTTTTTTGACTGCGTCGGAAAACGGCGAAGCGGCAGGATATATTATCGGAACAGCTGACGGTGACTTTGCCGGAATAGACAGCATTGCAGTCGCTCCAAGCTTTCGCAGACAGGGCATCGCCAAAGAGCTTATCTGCAGATTCTGCGAAATTGCGGCACAGTCGGACAGCTGTTCGTCGGTGTCGCTGGAGGTCAGGGAGAATAATCTCCCTGCAAGAGCTCTGTATAAAAAATGCGGATTTTCCGAGATAGGACTGCGGAAAAATTTCTACTCCGCGCCCCGGGAAAACGCCATTGTTATGAATAAAATGATCAAGGAAGATAAATTATGCTGAAATACATTGATTCACACTCTCATTACGATGACTCTGCCTTTGACGAGGACAGAGATGTTCTTTTGCCGCAGCTTCATGAAAACGGCGTGATGAACATTATAACCATAGGCTGCTCGGAGAGCTCCTCAAAGGCGGCGGCAGCTCTTGCTGAAAAGTACGATTTTATGTACTTTGCGCCGGGTATCCACCCCGAAGAGTCGAACACTGTCAGTGACGGATACAAGGAGCTTATCCTGAGCCTGTGCGGTCACAGAAAGGCGGTGGCTGTGGGCGAGATAGGGCTGGATTACCACTATGAAGGATACGACAAGGCTCGTCAGAAGGAGCTTTTCGTTTCTCAGCTGGAGATAGCGAAGCGGCTGGACAAGCCCGTTATCATTCACATGCGGGACGCCACAGCGGACACCATGGAGATACTGAGAAAATATCGTCCGAAGGGTGTGGTGCACTGTTTTTCGGGCTCGGCAGAAACTGCGGAGGAGGTCGTGGGACTTGGAATGTACATCGGATTCACGGGAGCGCTGACCTTTAAAAATGCGCGGAAAGCCATAGAGTCGGCTGAGAGGATACCTCTTGACCGGATACTGGTAGAGACGGACTGTCCGTACATGACGCCCGAGCCATTTCGCGGCAAGCGGTGTGACAGCTCGATGATAGCATATACGCTGACAAGGCTTGCGGAGATAAAGGGGATAACTCCGGAGCAGGCGGCAGAAGCCACGGCAGAGAACACAAGAAGGCTATTCGGATTAAATTAACAATTGATAATGAAGGTTCGAGGCTGAGAGCAACAGCAAATAAGCAGTAACCCAGCAATAAAAAGTTTGCCAGGCGGGGGAGCCCCGCTGCCATTGCCGCGGTCGGGTCCGCCCGACAGCGATTGCCGCGTTGTTAGTTTTTCAGCTTAGGTTACTTTTCCCCGCGGAAGTAACCGAAAGCCAAAGCGACAAAAATCAATAAGCGCGCCCGAAACAAGAACGCAGAATCCAACAAAGTAAATCCTGTGAGTATCTAAGCGGAATCCCCTGCTCGGGCGGCGCAGCATTTGACAGCGAAGCGAATCAAATGCGCGGAGCTCTGC
>CAMEYZ010000194.1 GCA_945947715.1 uncultured Clostridia bacterium
CTACAGATATTGAAAAAGTATCAGACCGGAAGATTATTCTGCCGGTCTGATTATATAGATTTTTTGATTGGCATAAGAAAACCTAAAGAGAATAATAATCTCGTCTGAGGGGGACTGAATGTTTCAAAGGAGATAGAATATTCGACATGATACGGGAATATACGGAATGTTCTTTTCCTCTTCTGTGTAAAGTCAACGGTATTATTTTCGGTTTGACATTACTTTTGTTTAAAATAAATTCATAAATTATTTGTTTAAAAGATATATAGGTACCTTTACAAATTGCTTAATAATAGTATAATGTAAAGGTACCTAAATAATTTTCAAGGAGTATGAAGTATGAACGAGCATAAACACTGCGGTGCGGCAGGCATCAACGATAAGCTGATAAGAAATCTGCGGGATATTAGCCATACCATGCGCTCGCTGTATGAAGGAAAGTGCAGCCAGAAACGGATATTGATAATCATGAACGAAATGGGCGAAACCACCCAGACTGAGCTTACTGAGCGGCTGGGCGTTCGCTCGGCTTCGGTCAGCGAGGTCGTCGGAAAGCTGGAAAAGGCGGGAAATGTTGTCCGCAGACAGGGCGAGGACGACCGCCGCACTGTGATATTATCCCTTACCGACAGTGGAATGGAGCTTGCCCGACAGGCACAGGAACAGCGTGACCGACGCCATGAAGAGATGTTTTCCTGTCTGACCGATGACGAAAAGGACAGCCTGCTTGCACTGCTTGAAAAGATAAACACGGACTGGGATCAGCGCTATCGCTTTGAGGCGGAATGTCACAGTCATCATCGGAAAGCTGATAGAAAACAGGAGGAATAGATCATGTGGAAATATATAAGGCAATATCTGCCTTATGCAGTGCTTGCGGCGCTGTTTATGGTGGGCGAGGTAATGATGGACCTTATCCAGCCCAGCATAATGAGCAGGATAGTGGACGAGGGCGTGCTGGGTGTGAATAACGGCGGTGTGGGCGATATGAACGTTATCATAACACTGGGAGTGCAGATGATACTGCTGGTGCTGTTCGGGGGCTTCTGCGGCTCGATGAACAACGTTTTCGTGCATATGTCGGGTCAGAACATCGGAAACGAAATTCGGAAGGACTGCTTTCGCAGGATAATGACCTTTTCCTTTCCACAGCTTGACAAATTTGGCACAGGCTCCCTTGTAACGAGAGTGACTAACGATATCACGCAGGTGCAGAATTTCATATCCCAGTTTGTCCGCGGAATGATACGCACCTTTCTGCTGATGTTCGGAAGTATTTATTTTATGTTCGCTATAAATCGGAAATTCGGACTTATCGTGCTGTGCGCATTTCCGATAATCGTGGGCTGCATGGCATTCTGTCTTGCGAAGGCCGACCCGCTGTTTTCGAAGCTGCAGAAGCAGCTTGACGCAGTGAATACCATGATGCAGGAGGACGTGTCGGGCATACGAATCATAAAAGCGTGCGTCCGCGAGATCTCCGAGAAGATACGGTTCGGAAAGGCAAACGATGAGCTGGTAAAAACACAGCTGAGTGTGCTGGTCATCTTCGCATTTATGAATCCTGTCATTAATGCGCTGATGTATGTAGTCACTGCTATCATTCTAAAGGTGGGTGCATTAGAGGTCGCAAACGGCGGAGCAACTCCCGGAACAATTATGGCAGCGATAACCTATACAACACAGCTGCTTCATGGGATAACCATGCTTGTTATGCTGTTTCAGAACATTTCCAGAGGACTTGTCTCATGGAAGCGTGTCAAGGAGATACTCCACAGCGAACCCGACCTTAAGGACGGCTCCTTCGACGGACAGACCGAGCAGCAGGGCAAGATAGAATTTCAGAATGTATCCTTTACCTATCCGGGAACTGACCGTCCTGTACTGGAGCATATCGACCTTACGATACATAAGGGCGAAACAGTTGCGGTCATGGGAGCAACGGGCTGCGGAAAGACCTCGCTTGTAAACCTTATACCGCGATTTTACGACGTTACATCGGGAGCTGTCCTCATTGACGGCGTGAACGTAAAGGAATATCGTCAGAGCGACCTTCGTGGAAAAATCGCGCCTGTGCTCCAGAAGAGTGAGCTTTTCAGCGAAACTATCGGGCAGAACATATCATGGGGCAAACCGTCCGCCTCTTCCGAGGAAATAAAAGCTGCCGCCGTCACCGCACAAGCAGACGAGTTCATCTCACAGACTGCGGAGGGCTATGATACCCTTGTGGCAGAGCGGGGCATGAGCTTATCCGGCGGACAGAAGCAGCGCTTATCCATTGCAAGAGCAGTGGTGAAAAATGCGGAAATACTTATCTTCGATGATTCCACCAGCGCACTTGACCTGAAAACCGAGGCAAAGCTGTACGATTCGCTGCAGAAAACTAACCCTGATTCAACTAAGATAATCGTTGCCCAGAGGATAGCCACCGTGCGCAGAGCGGACAGGATAATCGTTCTGGAAAACGGCGGAGTGGCTGCCTGCGGAACTCATACCGAGCTGCTGGAAAGCTGCCCGGTTTACCGCGATATCTATAACTCGCAGATAGGAAAGGACGGTGAAGAGAATGAGCGGGCTTAACGAACAGAAGCCTCAGGTGAACAGAAATATCCCCGGAATGAACCGCCGCGAGCGGTTTGTGGAGGTGCAGCACGCCGAAAATGCGGGGGAGACCGTCAAGCGGATAGTGAACTACTTCACCCACGAAAAAAAGCTTGTGATAGGCATGCTTGCAGTGGTAGTTTTCTGAACACTCTGCGGGATATATGCTCCCGCCGTGCAGAGTAAGGCTATCGACATCATCGCAGGCACAAGAGCGGAAAGCCTTGTTGTCACCATATTTATTATGTTGGCGGCGTATCTGCTGTACAGCGGAAGCCAGCTGCTCCAGGGACTTTTAAGCGCCCGTCTTAGCCAGCGCATCGTAAAGCGGATGAGAGAGGAGCTGTTCGGAAAGATAACCGAGCTTCCCGTAAAATACCTGGACACCCATTCTCACGGCGATGTGATGAGCCGCATGACAAACGATGTGGAAAATATCTCAACGACGGTATCCCAGTCGCTGTCCTCGCTGTTTTCGGGAGTGCTGACTATTATCGGCACTGCGGCGGTGATGCTGTGGTATTGTTGGGAGCTGGCGATCTTAAGCTTTCTGACGGTGATACTGACCGTCATCGCCACGAAGGTGCTGTCGGGAAGAGTGCGGAAATTCTCACGAAAGCGGCAGTAGCTTCTGGGACAGCTTAACGGCACCGTTGAGGAAATGGTCTCTGGCTACCGCACCGTTGCGGCGTATGACCATCAGGGCATTATCACGGAGGAGTTTTGCTCCACCTCCGATTCGCTGACCAAAGCGGGGATAAAGACCGATATTTTCAGCGGCATAATGGGTCCCATAATGAACTGTATTGGCAACATCGGCTTTGTTATAATTGCTGTGTTCGGCGGATATTTTTCCATAAACGGACTTATTTCGGTGGGCGTAATATCGGCGTTCATTGTCTATGCAAAGCAGTTTAGCCGTCCCATAAACGAGGTCGCTCAGGTATACGGACAGCTCCAGACTGCAATTGCAGGCGCGGAGCGTGTGTTTGCCGTGCTGGACGAGGAAAGCGAGGATATGAGCGGCGAGGTTCTTTCGGACGAAAAGGATATGACCGTTTCATTTAAAAACGTGGATTTTTCTTATGTCAGCGGACAGCCCGTGCTGCGTGATTTCACCCTGACAGTCCCCGCAGGGAAAAAGGTGGCCCTTGTGGGTGCCACGGGAAGCGGAAAGACTACAGTGGTAAATCTTCTTATGAGATTTTACGATATCGACAGCGGAGATATCTTCATAAACGATAGGGAGCTGCGGAGCATATCCCGTGAAAGTCTTCGCAAAAATATGGCGATAGTTTTGCAGGACACGGTACTGTTCAGCGGTACGGTCCGGGATAACCTGAAATTCGGCAATGAGAGCATCACCGATGAAGAGCTCGAAAAGGCCGTAAAAATGAGCCGTTGCCGTGAGCTGATAGATATGCTGCCTCAGGGCTATGATTCCAT
>CAMEYZ010000195.1 GCA_945947715.1 uncultured Clostridia bacterium
TATGCTCATTGGAACACTTTCATATTTAGTTGCGCAAGATACTCCTAAGAAAACCGCCCCGGAGAACTCTCCGAAGCGGTCCTGTTCGTTTAATTATGCTATTCCATATCTCCCACAGCGTCCACGATAGGCGTTTTTATTATCCTTCTCACCGCAGGCACCACCACTGCAAAGGCCACCGCAAACGCAGCCGCTGCACCTATCACCAGATACTTTATCGGCTCTATAAACGACAGCTTTACCGGCATATCGGACATGCTAAAGGTGCCCAGTCCCAGCGCAAAGGGCGCATAGATTATCGCTATCATTCCCTCTATCACAAGAAATGCCGAAATGCTGGCAATACCTGCATACAGCACGCTTTCAGAAAATACCATCTTATATATCTGCCCCGACGACATTCCGCAGGCCCGCAGCATGCCTATCTCCGAGGTGCGGTTCAGCACGTTCGTGGAAATGATATTGATGATATTTACCGCAGCAATTGCCGACAACAGCACAACAAGAAAATATCCACATATCTTTACAAGGGCAAGCTTTGCATATGCTGCTGTTTCATTTGTATGATTATCCGTGTAGTAATCGTAGTAATGACGCTCCAGCCATTCTGCCGCAGTATCATAGTCTCCGTCTGCGGCATCAGCGTAAATTGTGCGGCAATGCAGATACTGAGCCTTTCCGTCATAGGTTCCCGCATTCATAGAATTTGAATCCGCTCCTATGGCATCTACTATCATCTGGAAGTTTTCCTCCGCCATACAGCCGATAATATTCATATTTTCACTGGAATACATATCCATGCTACTATCAAAGGTGTCATATACCTCAAAGACCTGGGCCTCATATGAAGTATAATCCACAAACGCCGAAGCAACTATCATCTCGGGCACCTTTGAATAAAGCTCGTAGGTATCATCATTCTTAGTCACGGTATTATCAATGATAACTCCGCCCGAAGCTGCAAACTCTGCATAATCGTCCTTCCCTGTCAGACGCTTATAGGTATTTTCATTTATGGGGTGGATATTCATATAGTAATATCCGGATATGCGTTCGTTGGCGCTGGTATCGTCATTGCTCTGCACCAGATATAAAATGCGGGAATCGTACTGCACATTCTCAAAGTGGCCTGTTCTTACCATTTCCTCCGCATTTTCCGCCGTATCCTCAGAATCAATATCGTAAACTGTCAGCTCGTAATCATAGGGAGTCCTGCTCTCCGAATAGGACTCTGCAAAGCTGTCTGCCACAACCTCTGCCCCATAGGAAAACCCTGCATAGATAACAACACTTATCGCCATGGACACAAGCGTGATAAGAAAACGCTTATTATTTCTGCGTATGCTGCGAAAGGCTATGAGCCATTCTACACCGCCTCTGCCCTGAGTTTTCTTTCTTTCGGGTCTGCCAAGCTTTACCTTACGCTTTGCAGCTCTCATCGCCTCTACCGGAGACAATCTATTTACTCTCATTCCAGTGCCCACAGCCGATATAAGCACCCAGAACACACCTATCGCTGCCGATGAAAGGATCACCCACGCAGGCACTGAAAATTCCAGCATCTCAAAGATGTCATAGCTGCTGCTGAGCGCACTCAGAACGTCCATTCTTCCGATAAGCAGGAAGATAACATATGCCAGTCCCGTTCCCAGAAGTATTCCCACGGGAACTCCGAAGGCCGACAGCAGCAGCGCCTCGGACACAAGTATTCCAAGTATCTGCTTTTTGGAAGCGCCTACTGCACGAATGACGCCGTACTGGCGAATTCTTTCGTGGGAGGATATCTCGAAGGAATTATCTATTACCATTCTCACGCAGAACATGATAAACAGTATCACCAGATAGATAAGCATGTAAAGAATGGTATTGAAGGACTTTGCATCTACGCCCTTGTTTATCATGTTGAGGTATTCCTGATTGAAGGCATAGTCAAAATCATCTATTTCAAGGCCTATATCCTGGAATGCATGATGCATATTCCAGTAAAAGTCGTACTGCTCGTCGTTGAAGGTCAGAAGCAGCTTGTCCTTCTGTGGGATAAAGGAGCCCATTGTTGTATCGCCGAAATAGATAACGCTGTTCTGAACAGTAAAGCCCACCACTGTAAAGGTGATTATCTTACCATTAGTTATCTGATAACGTCTGTCCAGTATCTCCGGTATCTCAAAGCCTGCGTCGGTCACTATAGCTCTCCATGTCTCATCGGGAGACTCCTCGGTGCCCTTATTGACGCATTCATATCTTGCAAAGGAGACAGTATCTCCCACCGACAAAGCTCCGAAATACTCCCTGTCTGCTGCTGAAAGAGCTATCTCTCCATTCTGTGTGGGGAGACGTCCCTCGGAAACCTGAGTCATTCGGGCAGGGAACATATCAGTATCATCTGTACCTATTCTCAAAAATGAATCGGAAATAAGCTCACCGTCACTGCCGGTAAGATAATACACCGTCGGATATTCGTCGTCAAGCTCTGACGTGACCTGATCGGTATAGGCAGAAATGCTGTACTGACAGGATTTTTCAAAGATATCCATATTGGATATCTGAATAACGTCGTCCTTGGAAAGCTCGTTGAAGATAACATCATATGTACCGTTGGTATAAGCGGAAACGTTTTTTATAGTGGTAAGCACTGTGCTGACAGCCACAAGCACTGCCGTCATCATCAGCACAGACAGAATAATTCCTATCTCAGTAAGTACAGTATGCCGCTTCTGCTTTTTCAGATAGCCTGCGGCGATTGATGACAATACGCTCATATATATCCTCCCGGAAACAATTGATAACTTATATTTATTACTTTTCTTGGTTTTATACCTATTATATCATTTTATGGACAGTTTTTCAATAGAAAAAGATAAATTTGAAAAATATTCTATAAAAAATCAGCAGCGGTGCTGTACAATCAGCCGCTGCCAATAATTATCAATTGTTATTTGAATCATCTGTATTCTTTGCTGAGCAGCTCGTTTTTCTTATCCCAGAGCTTCTGAGACAGGTCCACATAATACTCGTGAGGATATTCAAACCGCTTGACCTCGTCCCATAGAGTATCTGTCTGACGGGCGCAGTATTCCCTTATCTCGCCTACAGAGGGGCTTTCGTACACACATTCTCCCCTGTTGAAAACCTGCACCATAAGCTTTTTCGCTGTGAAATCGGTGAGCGTCTTGCGCTTGTAGGGGTGCTCGGGGTCGAATATCTCATAGGGGCTGTTGTCGTCGATATCTTCCCCTGCGCAGGTGATAACATCTGCGATAGCCTTTCCGCTTGACCTGTCGAACAATCTCCAGACCTCCTTAAAGTCGGGATTTGTTATCTTTGCTGCATTTTCGGAAAGCTTTATCTTTGGAATAACCCTGCCGTCCTTTTCCACGGCGGCAAGCTTATATACTCCGCCGAACACCGACTCGGAGGACGCAGTGATAAGTCGTTCTCCCACGCCGAAGCTGTCGATAGCCGCCCCTTGTACCATGAGGTCACGGATAATGTACTCGTCAAGAGAATTGGAAGCCACTATCTTCACGTCGGAAAAGCCCTCTGCGTCCAGCATTTTTCTTGCCTTTCTTGACAGGTAGGCGATATCTCCGCTGTCAATGCGGATACCGACCGGCTTTTCGCCACGCTCCCGCATTTCCTTGAACACGGTTATCGCATTGGGAACGCCCGATTTCAGCACATTATATGTGTCCACAAGAAGCGTGGTCCCATTCGGATAGCACTTCGCATAGGCACGGAAGGCTTCAAGCTCGCTGTCGAACATCTGTATCCAGCTGTGAGCCATTGTGCCCAGCGCAGGAGTTTTCATCATCTCGTCGGATATAGTGCAGGCTGTGCCGCAGCAGCCGCCGATATATGCTGCTCTTGCTCCGTATATGGCACCGTCGAAGCCCTGGGCACGCCTTGAGCCAAATTCCATTACGGGACGTCCCTCTGCGGCTCTGACGATACGATTTGCTTTTGTGGCGATAAGGCTCTGGTGATTTATGCAGATGAGTATCATAGTTTCCACACACTGCGCCTGGATAGC
>CAMEYZ010000196.1 GCA_945947715.1 uncultured Clostridia bacterium
GAAACTATGCGGAGAATATCTATAACAAGCTTCACGAAAAGCACCCGGACTGGTGCATCTACGGCAGCGAGACCGCCGCAAGAGGTCAGAGCCGCGGCATCTATCATTTCCCGCTGGAGCATACTGCCCGTACCTACGAGGATATGCAGCTATCCTGTCTGGAAAACAGCCGCTCGGGACAGGGCGACCGCACTCCACAGTGGTCGATAATCAAGGATAGAGACTGCGAGTTTTCTGCAGGACAGTTCATCTGGACGGGCATAGATTATCTGGGTGAGCCTACTCCCTACTCCACCAAAAACGCCTACTACGGCCAGTGTGACACCGCAGGCTTCAAAAAGGACAGCTATTATCTCTATCAGGCGGCATGGACAAACAAAACTGTACTGCATCTCATGCCCTACTGGGACTTCAATGACGGTCAGATAGTGGACGTCTGCGCATACACAAATGCGCCCGAAACGGAGCTGTTCGTCAATGATGTCTCACAGGGCAGACAGTCCGTGGACAAGCTTCACGGAGACCGATATTGGTGCACCTGGAAGGTCCCCTATGAAAAGGGGGAGATTAAGGCTGTCGCATATGATACGGCGGGAAATGTTATCGCCGAGGATACACAGCACAGCTTTGGTGACGGAAGGGAAATCATCATAAATGCGGACAAAACAGAAATTCCCGCAGACGGTGAAAGCCTTATCTATGCGGATATCTCCACTGTTGACGAAAATGGCGTGTTCGTGGCAAATGCCCGGAGCAGAATGACCGTGACAGTCAGCGGCGCAGGCCGGCTTATCGGACTTGACAGCGGCGACAGCACTGACTATGAAAGCTACAAGGGCACCTCGAAAAAGCTGTTCAGCGGAAGGCTCATGGCTATCATAGCCGCAAAGCAGGACCCTGGAGACATCGTTATGAGGGTATCCTCCAAGGGCTTTGCAGATAAGGAGATGATCTTCAAGGCTCTTCCCTGCGATGCTATCGACCGCGGCATTTCCTGCATTTCGGAAAATTCGGAAAAGTACAATATCAACGACATTGTAGCTATCCCCGTGAGAAAAATCGAGCTGAAAAGCTCCTCCGACGGAAAGCTTAGCCATGATGACCCCACAGCGGAGATCACTGCGGAAATATTCCCGAAAAACTCGGACGGTACCATAAAATTCAAGGCTGTTACCAACAGCGGGATAATCTCCAACATCGCTAAGACTGAGCAGGACACAAACAAGGTAAAGGTCACCGCTCTGGGAGACGGAAGCTTCCGCCTGAGATGTATCGCCGAAAACGGAAAGCCCTGCACCGAGGTCATTTCCGATATGGAATTTACAGTGACGGGCATGGGCAGCGCAGTTATGGACCCCTACAGCTTCATATCAGCGTCACTGTACAGCCGAGCAAATGCTCCCCTTGACGAGGTTTTAAAGGGCGGAGTACGCTGCCTTAAGGGCGAGACCGTGGTATGCTTCGACAATGTGGATTTCGGACGGGACCGCTCCGATGAAATAACCGTGCCGATACTCCGCTGGTTCAGAGACGACGAGATGCCCGTTGAGATATACGACGGCATGGCAGGAGAAAAGGACGCCCAGCTTTTGTGGTCGGGAATATATCACGAAAATTTCGTATGGCAGACCTATCTTCCGCTGAAATGTAAATTAAATCGTCCGCTGACGGGGATTCACAGTATTTCCGTCAAAACGGTAACAGGCGACGAGGAGGTCAACATTCAGGGAATAGTCTGCAATCGGATAGAAGCAGCATATGAAAAGCTTACCGTCAAGGACGCGGTAAACCTCTATGGCGATAGCTTCGAGGTCAGGGACGATATCATCTATGGTATCGGAAACAACGTAACAGTAGACTTCGGCGAGCTTAGCTTCACAAAGGGAATACATAAGCTGACCATCTGCGGAAGGACCCGCAATCCCGTGGACAGCGTGCATATCATACTCACAAGCACAGGCGGCGAGCGCATAGAAAAGCGTTTCATGGCCGAGTTCAAGCAGACCGCTGATTTTTCTGAACAGGAATTTGAGATATCCTGTGAAGGCGGCGAGTACGACCTCAGAGTGATGTATCTGCCGGGGTGCAATTTTGATTTGAAATATATACTTATAAGCTAAAAAATCTGCCCGTTTCAGACAAATCGTCCGAAACGGGCAGAATTTATGCACACAATATGTTAGTCAATAGCAACGGTCCAGTTGAACTTGTCAGGGATTTTGCCCCACTGGATACCTGTGAGGTTATCGTACAGCTTCTGGGATATCTCGCCGATCTCGCCATTGTTGATCTCGATGACCTTGTCGCCCCACTTGAGCTGGCCTACAGGAGAAATTACAGCAGCTGTTCCTGTGCCGAATACCTCCTTAAGAGTACCCTTCGCAGCAGCGTCGAATACTTCCTCAATGCCCAGCTTGCGTTCGTTTACGGTGTAGCCCATATCACGGAGCATCTCAATGGAGGACATTCTGGTGATACCACTGAGGATAGAGCCCTGAAGCGCAGGAGTTACAATCTCGTTTTCAAATGCAAAGAAAACGTTCATCGTTCCAACTTCCTCTATGTACTTTCTCTCAACACCGTCCAGCCAGAGCACCTGAGTATAGCCCTGCTTTTCAGCCTCGTCCTGTGCCTTAAGGGAAGCCGCATAGTTACCTGCTGTCTTTGTGAAGCCCATGCCGCCTCTTACAGCGCGGACATAGTTCTGCTCAACATAGATCTTGACGGGAGCAAGTCCCTCAGGATAGTAAGCTCCAACGGGAGAAAGGATGATGCAGAAGATAAGATGATGTGCAGGATGAACTCCTACATGAGCATCAACTGCAAAGATAAAGGGGCGGATATACAGTGAAGTACCATCCTTATGAGGTACCCAGTCCTTATCCACTTCTACAAGCTTCTTGATAGCCTCAACAGCAAACGCCTCGTCGATCTTGGGAATACAGAGACGGTCGTTGGAAACGTTCAGTCTTGCCATATTCTTGTCAGGGCGGAAAAGCTGTATCTTTCCATCAGCGCGTCTGTAAGCCTTAAGTCCCTCAAAGACCTCCTGGCCGTAATGCAGGCACATAGCTGCAGGGTCAAGGGGAATGGGAGCATAGGGAACAATGCGGGGGTCGTGCCAACCCTGTCCCTCGTCATAGTTCATAAGGAACATGTGGTCGGTATAATACTTGCCAAAACTGAGGTTATCCTCGTCCACAGGCTTTGCCTTGGGAGAGGTTGTATGAGTAATTTTTATCTCCATTGTGAAAGCTTCCTTTCGAGGCGAAAATGAATTTCCGCCAAAAATATTATTCATGATTTCATTATAACAGATTTTGTGCTGTTTTTCAAGAAAAAGTTATATAAAAATACTATTGCTTTTTTATAAATTTTGTGCTATAATGTAATAGCATTGAAAATATGGGCATTTTTCACTGATATTCTGCCCGAAAATACGTCTTTGTAGCTCAGCAGGATAGAGCGTTCGCCTCCTAAGCGAAAGGCCGGCGGTTCGAATCCGCCCAAGGACGCCAATAATTATCCCTGCAGCATATGCAGGGATTTTTCCGTATTAAATAAATTGTAAGTGGTATAAAATGGATAGTAACGAAACAAAAACAGTAATAAATATCGGCTGGGAGGCGGTAAGGTCCTCGCTGATGAAAAATTTTTCCGCCTTTGCCGAAAAGGGATTTATTCTTGCGGAAATGGACGACAAGCAGTTCATTTTCAAAAAGGGCGAGCCTGTCAGCGCCGATTTTTTCCTCTACTCGGAAAGTGAGGACAAGCATCACAAGGAATACATTGCTCTTACAGAAAACGGCTGGACGGAGCTCTGCTCATACGGAGAATATCACATGATGACCGCTCCCAAGAACACTCCCCTGCCCGAAAAGCAGCTGTCCATACTCGAACAAAAAGCGCCGTATATCATAGCTGCTGTAATATTTGCAGCTATTCTTGCCGCAGCGATACTTCTCATAAATGACACATCAAAGGTACTA
>CAMEYZ010000197.1 GCA_945947715.1 uncultured Clostridia bacterium
GAGGATAAGGAAAGCTGGCTTGAGAAGATAGGGCAGTCTACCCGCCATTATGCAAAGCGGCAGCTTACATGGTTTCGTCGAGATGCACGAATTTGCTGGGTAAATCTGACCAAAAATGAACAAAGTGATAAAATTCTTGAGAAGTGCTTAAATATTGTAGCCAAATCCAAAATTATGTGTTATAATAATAAATAATTGTATTTATTGGTATACATACAATTATATTAACAAATTATTAAGAAGTCGGCATCGGATATATATTCCATTCCGAGAAAGAGAAAATTCCGGGAAACATATATACCCGGAGTCGGACATGCAGCTGCATGCCCGGGAAAGGAAAGGTTGAAACTATGAACAAGACGCTGAATTTGCAGGATATTTTTTTGAATCATGCGAGAAAAGAAAAAATTCCGATAACTGTTTTTCTTACTAACGGCTTCCAGTTTAAGGGTATGGTAAAGGGCTTCGACAGCTATACCGTTATCGTTGAGAGCGATGGCAAGCAGGAGCTTATCTTCAAGCACGCTATCTCTACCATAATTCCCGCAAGAACTATCTCTATCCTCGATTCCGACGCGGAGGACAAGTGAACTTAAGTAACCGCTGATTAAATCGTTTCACGACACTCTCAGTGGCGGATTTTCGAGCGTCGGAAACGATGGCTTCGCCTTTAATCAGCGCTTCCCTAACATTATACAGGCAGAAAATAAGCTTCCTCCGCGTATTTGCGGCGGGAGCTTTTCCTTTTTTAAGCGTTTATGCTTCAAAGCATGAAATTTATTGAAAATGGTATTATTATCTTGACAAAACGCGGGAATTGTGGTATAATGCTAACGTGGTATGCAATATACCTGTAAAATTTTTGTAAAACAAAGGGGAAAAATCATGAAATCACTTAAGAAAATAGCAGCTATTACTCTCTCCTGTCTGATGGCAGGAATGGCTCTTACAGCCTGCGGCGAAACAGCCGATACCGCTTCTGAGAATACAGCAGCAGATGACGCTGCGGCTTCCGATAAGGTTTACAATATCGGTATCTGCCAGCTCGTTGAGCATGAGGCTCTTGACGCAGCTACTCAGGGCTTCAAGGACGCTCTCGTTGAAAAGCTGGGCGAGGGAAATGTTACCTTCTCCGAGCAGAACGCTCAGGGTGAGTCCACTAACTGCGCTACTATCTGCACAGGCTTCGTTTCCGACAACTGCGACCTTATCCTTGCAAACGCTACTCCTGCTCTCCAGGCTGCAGCTGCTGCAACAAACACTATCCCGATAATTGGTACCTCTGTTACAGACTATGCAACAGCTCTTGACATCGACGACTGGACTGGCAAGACAGGCACTAACATCACAGGTACCTCTGACCTGGCTCCTATCGACCAGCAGGAGGATATGCTCCTTGAGATGTTCCCTGAGGCTAAGACAGTAGGTATCCTGTACTGCACATCTGAGGCAAACTCCAAGTATCAGGCTACCATGTTTGAAAATGCTCTTAATGAGGACGGTCTTACATATAAGGAGTACACCGCTGCTGACTCTAACGAGATCCAGTCTGCTGTAACATCTGCAGTTGCAGAGTGCGACGTGCTCTATGTTCCTACAGATAACACAATGGCTTCCAATACCGAGATCATCAAGAACGTTGCTGTTCCCGCAGGTATCCCCGTAATCGCTGGCGAAGAGGGCATCTGCACAGGCTGCGGTGTTGCTACACTTTCTATCAGCTACTATGATATCGGTCACGCAGCAGGCGAGATGGCTTACGAGATCCTCGCAAACGGCGCAAATCCTGCTGAAATGGACGTTCAGTTCGCTCCTCAGGTAACTAAGGAATACAATCCTGAGATCTGCGAGACTCTTGGAATTACTCCTCCCGAGGGCTATGTAGCTATCGGAGAATAATGGTCCGTACCATTTATTAAATTGCAACAAGTATGCGATAACCGAGGTGAGCTTCATTTCGGTTATCGGCATATTTTTTGAAGAGACAAAGCGTTTACAGGGTTTTGCTGTATCCGCTTTGTAAAATTGTGAAAACATCATACGAACGGAGTGAAAATCTGAAATGAAGCCGATCTCGACCCTTATTTCCGCGCTTCCTGGCTCTGTGGCTCAGGGACTCATATGGGGTATTCTTGCAATAGGCGTATACATTACATATAAGATCCTTGACTTTGCCGACCTTTCCGTAGACGGTTCTCTCGGCACTGGCGGAGCTGTTGCCGTTGTTCTTATTATCAACGGATGTCCTGTTCCTCTTGCGCTGTTCATAGCGTTTATTGCGGGCTGTGTTGCGGGACTTGTAACAGGTCTGTTGCACACCACTCTCGGAATACCCGCTATTTTGTCGGGAATTCTGACTCAACTGGCACTTTATTCCATAAACCTGGATATCATGGGACAGGCCAACACGGCTATCAACGTGGATAAGTATCCTCTTATCGTGTCGCTCAGATTTATTCCCTCCACTATCATCAAGGGAGCACTGTTCATCGCGGCGATAATTGCTATTCTGTACTGGTTTTTCGGTACGGAGCTGGGCTTTACTA
The DNA here is from genome assembly GCA_945947715.1 of uncultured Clostridia bacterium. Lineage (GTDB taxonomy): Bacteria > Bacillota > Clostridia > Oscillospirales > Ruminococcaceae > RGIG4694. The sequence goes on from CAMEYZ010000197.1 coordinate 2,547, forward strand.
TCCGTGCGACTGGCTGCAACAAGAGCATGTCAAGAGCACAGGGTATCAACACGAAAAGCTCTACAGTCATTGCCCTTGTTATCTCAAACGGACTTGTAGGACTGGCGGGAGGACTTCTCGCACAGTATCAGGGCAACGCCGACGTAAATATGGGACGAGGAGCTATCGTTATCGGACTTGCCGCTGTTATCATCGGCGAGGTCTTAGGCGAGCTTATCCTCGGCAAGCATATGAATTTCGTGGGCAGACTGGCATTTACCGCGCTTGGCGCAGTAATATACTATATTGTTATCCAGATAGTTCTCTGGCTGGGACTTTCGTCACAGAATACAAAGCTTTTCTCGGCAATCGTAGTTGCGATATTCCTTGCGGTGCCTTATCTGCGGAAGCAGTCTAAGAGCTCGTTCAAGAAAGCGGGAAAGGCTTCAATGAAAGGAGCGGAAGGCAATGGCTAAGAATATGCTGGAGCTGCACGATATCCGGAAGACCTTCAATCCCGGTACGATAAACGAGAAAAAAGCGCTCTGTGGCGTGGATATCACCCTTGAAGAGGGGGATTTTGTCACCATTATCGGAGGAAACGGCGCAGGAAAATCTACCACTCTCAACGCTATCGCAGGAGTGTGGCCTGTGGATTCGGGAAGCATAATCATCAACGGCGAAAACGTTACGGGACTTTCCGAGCATCAGCGCGCAAAGCACATAGGAAGAGTGTTTCAGGACCCTATGACCGGAACTGCAGCTACAATGGAGATTCAGGAAAATCTTGCTCTTGCGGCGCGCAGAGGAAAAAAGCGTACCCTTGCATGGGGCATTACCAAGAAGGAAAAGGAAGAGTATCACGAGCTGCTGAAAATGCTTGATCTGGGCCTCGAGGACAGAATGACCTCGAAGGTGGGGCTTCTTTCGGGAGGTCAGAGACAGGCGCTGACGCTGCTTATGGCGACTCTGAAAAAGCCTGAGCTGCTGCTCCTCGACGAGCATACTGCGGCTCTTGACCCGAAAACTGCCGCGAAGGTGCTGGAGCTTTCGGACAAGATCGTGGCGGAGAATAATCTGACCGCGCTAATGGTAACGCATAACATGCACCATGCGATAATTCACGGAAACCGCCTTATTATGATGAATAACGGCAGAATCATCTATGACGTGAAGGGCGAGGAAAAGAAAAATCTGAAGGTCGAGGACCTGTTGAAAAAATTTGAAGAGGCAAGCGGAACTGCGCTTGACAACGACAGAATGTTGTTTGAGTCACAGAAGGCTGATTAATATATCCCCTGCGGGTCACCGCAGGGGATTTTTGTGATGATGTGTGGTAAAATTGAACAATTTGCGGGACGAATCTTATAAGAAATCTAACAAAAATGTAGAAGCTCAAAAAAACTCGAAAAAAGTCTTGACAAAAAGAAAAGAGTATGGTAGAATAAATACTGTTGTCAC
>CAMEYZ010000198.1 GCA_945947715.1 uncultured Clostridia bacterium
CGCCATGGACCATTCGAGTCACAGGCGTCGCCGTATTTTTCATTCTCTTTTGGATTTTCTGAATTTGACTCCACGGCTCATTTTGCTTTCGTACATTTTTTCGTCAGCACTTCGCATTATCGAATCCAGATCTATCTCCTCGCTGATCTCGCAGACCTCGGTACCCAGACTTGCGTCGATCTTGTAATCTCTGTTATATTTTGCGTTGATATCTCCGATCTCGCTTATCATACGATCCTTGAAACCGATAAGGAGCGGGTCGTCCCTTTTCTCGGAAAAAATGACCGACACGAATTCATCTCCGCCGAAGCGCGCGCAGATACCGTCTTCGCCGCTGCATTTTATAAGAGCTGTCGCTATCTGCTTTATGGCAAAGTCTCCCTCCTGGTGACCGAAATTATCATTGATATATTTAAGTCCGTCCATATCCACAGACGCAATGAAAACATATCCCTTTTCAAATTCCCCAATCTTCTCCATAAGCTTCTGGTAGAAGCCACGCCGATTGAGCAGACCAGTCATACTGTCGTGAGCGTATGCAAATTCGAGCTTATGATTTGCTCCCTCCAGCACGCTGTTGACTGTCAGCATAATCTCCTTATTCTTCACCGTATCCAGCGAATGATTAAAATTCATGGAAAACTTATACAAATTATCATACTGCAGTACATCAGCATAGAAGTATATGCTCAGATAGCCGAATATCTTCTCCTGATAATTCAGAGGAATGACCATTACCGTGCGGTTGTTCGCACCGATATTATCAGAATTGTCAAGATAGGGCGGTTTGTCGCCGAAGGTAAATTCCTTCATTTCGATCTTAGGGTGAGTAGCCTCATAGGATACCACATGCACCATTTTTTCCCCCGCCTTAATAGGCTTGTCAAGCTCAGCCTTGATATCGTTGGACAGAAAGCTTTTCCGGAAATTCAGATGTATCACGTCGGAATAAAGCACTCCGATATAATGCTCTATTTTTGGCAGCGCCTCCAGCACCGAGGAGCATGCTGTAAGAGCATTGTTCATAAAATTCATACCAACAACCAGCTCATCAAGCTGATTGAGCTTTTCGTACAGATTCATCAGCACGTTATTGACCTTTTTGTACTCGATAGGCTGGCAGCCGCAAGACTGTGAAAAGGTCACATCATAGGGTATCATTACCTTTTCGGGAATGTCCTTATTATCACCGTTTAGCTTATGGATAAGCTCCACAGTCGCCTTTGCAGCGTTTCCTGTATTTCTGTAGGCCGTTGTAAATCTTGGCGAATGATACTTTTCCTGCTCGATGCCGTCAAAGCCTGTGACCATGACGTCGTCCGGGACGGAATAGCCATGCTCCTCAAGGACACGGCAGGCAGTTATTGCCATAGAATCGTTTGCGCATATTATCGCTTCGGGAGGAGTATCCTCAGCAGCAAGAAAGCCGTTGACAGCCTTTGCTGCGGGAAAATCCCAGAAATCGCCGTAATCTATGCGGAAATCCTCCACAGGGAGCCCGTTTTCCGCCATGACCTTTTTATAAACGTTAAGTCTTTCATCGGAGAAGGGATTATCCTTGATACCGCCGAGAAAATCCACTCTTTTGCAGCCGTGAAACTCCACAATATGGCGGACTATTCTCTCAAATGCGGTGGAATAGTCGAACAGCACACAGTGTGCGCCCTCTATCTGCTTATCCACAGAAACCACGGGGATACCCGCCTCATTTCCCTTTCGGGTAATGTCCCTGATAGTGACATCGTCCTTTTCCTGAAAGGTCTCGCCAAGGATAATGATACCCACAGGGACGTTATAATCCATGAGTGAGAATACGCTCTGTGAGCTTTTGCTTATATCGTTGTCCTGATATAAATCGTAAAAGGAATTATAAATCACCACATAGTAACCCAATTTATTGGCTTCATGACATATTTCATTAACTAACTTTCCGATAGATTCATCCTGTATCTTACAGGTACACAAAGCAATTCTCTTGCTTTTTTCCGTCGTCATCAGCTGATTCTCCTTTCGGACTAAATTGAGTAGCAGTAAAGCCATTCTCCGGCATTTCATGCCATACAGCTTTTTCATAGAGGCAATTACACATTTTTATTATACCTCATAATAGCCTTTAATTCAATATTTTTTGATTTATTTTGACTTTTTTAATATATATTTTGCTATTTTTTGTGCATTTTGATATGAGACTATTTCTTAGCCTTTTTATTAAAGCTTAACACAACCTCACTTTTGGATTTTACAGAGATGAATTATAATTAAATCGTAATCAAAAATCACACCAAACAAAACACTTGATTCTTTAAGGAGAGAAAAGCAATGATAACTCACAAGAAAAAAATCAGCAGAACCCTGGCAGCTGTGACAGCTGTCGTTATCGCAGGCGGAGCAGCTGCAGTAAGCTGCATGAACAGCGCTCCACAGGCAGAGGCTGCTCAGACAGTGACCGCAGGCTCCTATACAGGAAAAAAGCCCAAGTACATTTTCATGTTCATCGGCGACGGAATGAGCTTCCCTCAGGTACAGCTCAGCGCTGACTATTATTCTGCTCTTGCCGATACCAACGACAACGGTATCCTTGAAGCAAACAAGAAGCTCAGCTTTATGACCTTCCCTGTATGCGGCTCGGCAGTCACCTACGATTCCACCTCCTTCTGTCCCGACTCCGCTTCCACCGCCACCTCCCTTGCAACAGGCCACAAGACCTACAGCGGTACTATCAACATGGACGAGACCTTTACCACCGAGTATGACACTATCGCAGAAAAGCTCAAGGACCAGCTGGGCTACAAGGTGGGCATCGTTTCCACAGTAAACCTTAACCATGCAACTCCTGCCGCATACTATGCTCATCAGGCAAGCAGAAATGACTACTATGAGATAAGCTGCGAGCTTATCGAGAGCGGCTTTGACTACTTCGCAGGCGGCGAGCTCAAGGATACCACTAACGGCGGCACTGCTACCGACAGCTACACCCTCGCAGAGCAGGCAGGCTACAAGGTCATCAAAACTCAGGAAGAGGCTGAACAGCTCACCGCTGAGGACGGAAAGGCTATCGTTATTGGAGAAACTATCGCAGACAGCGGCTCTCTGTCCTACAACAATGACCGCGTAAAGGACGAATGGGCTCTGGCAGACTATGTTGAAAAGGGCATCGAGGTCCTCGACAATGACAACGGCTTCTTTATGATGGTAGAAGGCGGAAAGATAGACTGGGCTTGCCATGCAAACGATGCAGGCTCCACTATTTCCGATACAGTTGCTCTCAGCTCTGCAGTTTCCAAGGCAGTGGACTTCTACAACGAACACCCTGATGAGACTCTTATCATCGTAACCGGCGACCACGAAACAGGCGGTCTTACAATCGGATACGCAGGAACCAATTACGATACCTTCCTGACAAATCTTAAGAATCAGAAGATATCCTATGCTAAGTTCGACTCCGACTATGTTTCAAAGTACAAGGAAAATAACACCAGCTTCTCAGCTGTTATGAAGGACATCACCAGACTCTTCGGTCTTACCGCTCCCGCAGGCACTCCTGAGGCTGCTGTTCAGCTTGACAGCGCAGACAAGCACCCCGATTCTGACAATACAGGCACTCTTGAAATGACCGAGTACGAGTACAAAAAGCTTAAGGCTGCTTACGAGGAAACTATGACAAGAACCTCCGACGATGAGATCACTCAGGAGGAATATGTTCTCTACGGTTCCTATGAGCCCCTCACCGTCACTATCACTCATATCCTCAACAACAAGTCGGGCGTCAACTTCTCCTCCTATGCTCACACCGGACTCCCCGTTGCAGTATTCGCAAAGGGCGCAGGCTCTGAGCTCTTTGAGGGCTACTATGACAACACCGACATCTATAACTACCTCGCTGAACTGACACAGGTACAGTAACTTATCCAAGCTTTCACCCTTCCCCTTTGACCGAACCGGTTTTTAAACAGAG
>CAMEYZ010000199.1 GCA_945947715.1 uncultured Clostridia bacterium
GTTTCCAAAGGGCGGCGCCCTTTGGTCGCCGCGCGCACGCGGCGAAATACCCCCAGTCGGGTCCGCCCGACAGCGATTGCCGCGTTTGGGGTTATTAAGCATATGCGACATCAACTCGCGGAAGTAGCCGAAAGCCGAAACAAGATCAACAATAGCGCCGCCCGTGTAAAAACGTGGACGGTAAGAACGCACAGCAAATATTCACGAAAAGTAAGAAATATCCGGGCGGCGCAGCATTTGAGCAGCAATAATGCTAAAGCATTTGAATCAAATGCGTGGAGCTCTGCTCCGCCGAAAACGAACAGTGAATAGTCAGAAAATCTAAGCCTAATAACTCAAAAAGTCAAGCCGAAAACCACCATCAAATCGTAAGTAACCGTAAAGCCCAAATCAGGACAAGGAATCAACAAAAAAATCGTAAGTAATCGAAAATCCATAATAACAGAAGGGAGCAGGAAAAGTGCCAAAGGTCAGGCTGCTGAAAAAGGAATTGTATGAGCTGATAGCTGCGGGTGAGGTCATCGAACGACCAAGCTCTATTATCAAGGAATTGACGGAAAATTCTATCGACAGCGGCGCTTCCGCTGTTACCGTGGAGATAAAACAGGGCGGTATAAGCTATATGCGCGTTACCGATAACGGCTGCGGAATTGCTCCGGAGGACGTGCCTACAGCTTTCCTTCGCCATGCTACCAGCAAGATAGCTTCAAAGGACGACCTTTCTGATATACATACGCTGGGCTTCCGCGGCGAGGCGCTCGCTTCTGTGGCGGCAGTGGCCCGGGTGGACGTTATGACTAAGGAAAAAACTGCTCAGTACGGCGTTCACTACGTTATCGAGGGAACAGAGGAAAAGCTCTGCGAGGAGTGCGGCTGCCCCGATGGTACTACCGTTGTGGTCAGGGATATTTTCTACAACGTCCCAGCAAGACTGAAATTTCTCAAAAAGGACGTGTCCGAGGGCAACGATATTGCTCGCATAGTTGAAAAAATTGCTCTTTCTCACCCGGAGGTGTCTGTCAAATTTATCCGAGATAACAAGCAGATATTGTTCACTCCCGGCGATAACAAGCTTTACTCCGCAGTCTATTCTGTGCTAGGCAGACAGTTCGCTTCGTCGCTTATCCCTGTGGAGTATTCCATGAATAACGTGAAGATAACCGGATATACCGTCAAGCCTGTGTTTGGCATGAAAAACCGCAAGCTCCAGACCTTTTTCGTCAATGGAAGATATGTGCAGTCCTTTACCTGCATACGTGCGCTGGAGGAGGCCTACAAGAACAGCATCATGGAGGGGAAATTCCCTGCCTGCGTGCTGCGGCTGGAGATAGACCCCGCTGCTGTGGACGTGAATGTTCATCCCCAAAAGATAGAGGTCCGCTTCACCGAGGAGCGGGCAGTCTATGAAACAGTCTATTTTGCGGTAAAAAATGCCATACTCTCCGACAGCAAGCCTAACGAGATAGATATCCCCAAGCCGAAGCCTAACTATAACAGGCCCATGTTCGGCGAGGCGGCAGAATATGTTCAGACGGAGATGCCACCTCAGCCGAAATCAGAAGCCTTCTCTCATATAAGGGCGGAGGATTACGCTTCTGCGGCAGGTATCGGTCAGCCGAAAGCTGATAATAAAAAGGTCGGAAATATCCCCGACAGGATATCTGCTGAGGATTACAGAGCCTTTGCCGCAGGGAAAAGCTTGTCCTCATTTAAGGGTAATGCTTCGCCGAAAAGTGCGGCTCCTGTCAGTCCTGCCCCTATAGCTTCGGCGACTGAAAAAAGCGCTCCCAAGCCGCAGCCTGCTGTTCCGAAAAATATCCCCGAAGAGGGTGTCCCTATCGAACAGCTGGCCCCAGTGACCGAGCCTAAGGAGTATAAATATATCAATGCGGAGTCCTTCACAAGCTCTGAAAATGCTCCCGACGGGCAGCCTGAGGCTCCGGAAGTGCCCGAGTATCACAGAGAGCCTGTTTTCCGTCTGATAGGTGAGGCCTTCAAGACCTACATTATCGCGGAAATGGACGATGATATCATCTTCGTGGACAAGCACGCCGCTCATGAGCGCATCAATTTTGAGCGCATGAAATCAGGTGAGGTGGACCTGAAATGTCAGATGATGTTCGACTGTCCCGAGGTGCGGCTGACCTACAGCCAGTACGATTCCGTCTGCGAGAATATGCAGACAATAGCCTCGCTGGGCTTTGATATCGAGCCGCTGACCTCGCCTGTGATTCGTGTCAAGGGTATCCCAACTATACTGGACGTTTGCGATGCTGCGGATATCGCTTCTGAGCTTGCCCAGAATCTTGACGAGCACAAGCACGACCCTATGCCCGAAATACTGGACGATATGCTCCACAGCATAGCCTGCAAGGCCTCCGTCCGCGCCAACGACAAGACCAGCCCCAAGGAGCTTGAAGCTATTGTCAAGCGGATTTTCTCCGATGAGCGGATAAGGTATTGTCCCCATGGCAGGCCGGTGATGTTCAAGCTCACCCGAAGAGAGCTGGAAAAGCAGTTCAGGCGTATCGTGTGAAAATGCATAAAAAAGCCGTCGTCGGAAAACCGATGACGGCATTGTTTATGTAAAAATCAGACGTTCTTTGTGTTCAGCTTATCCTCTGCTTCGGAAAGCTTTCCGTCCTTAAGCAGGTCGCGTATCTCCGACAGGAGCACTACCTGAGGATCAGGCTCCGGCTCTGGCTCGGGCTCAGGTTCCTTTTCCTCTTCCTTTTTCTTGCCTACGGACATGAGCTTGTTTACCGCCTTAATCATGGTGAAAAGAATGAGGGCCATGATAAGGAAATTCAGTATAGCGGAGATGAACGAGCCATAATCAAAGGAGACGCCATTTATGGTGAACTGTCCGCCCACGAGAATAAGATTTCCCGCCTCGTCCTTTTCGCAGCCACCCGTAACGAGCGCGATAAGGGGATTGATAAAGCTGTTGGTAAGCGCAGTTACGATGTTCTGGAAGGCTGCACCGATGATAACGCCTACTGCCAGGTTCATAACATTGCCCTTTGAGATGAACTCCTTGAACTCATGAATGAGTCCGCCTGCTTTCTTTTCGATGTCGGCTGCTGTTGTTTTTTTATCTGACATTTTAAATCGTCCTTTCCTGTAGATTATAATAGAATTATAATATATAATGCGGCACGAAATAAATAACAATCTGTGAACTTTATGTTATTTTTGAATTACAGCTTCCCCTCCACAAGCCGACGCACAATGACATTCACAAATATCAGTATCACGACCACCATGCCCGCAATGGCACAGCCCTCCGCGGTGACTGTATATTCGGGGATTATCCTGAAAAACTCGCATGCGAATACAAAGCCTATCAGCAGATTCACCAGCGTATATCCGATGCCGATAAGCGCTGCTGAGGACCTTTTCATGCTTACTCTCAGCATGGCAAGTCCAGGAAGAACTATAAAGAAGCACAGTGCCAGCACTGCCGTTCCTACCGATACCAGCAGGCTCTGGGACATTATGGTGCAGTACACGCACATTGCCACATCTGCCAGCAGATTCAGCGCAATTATAGTTTTAAAAAAACCGTGACGATAATTATTCAAAATTTTTCACTCCTGTAGGTTAAAGGTGATATATTTATTATGGACAGGCTCAGTGGGGTTCATGCTGCTCTGGGGCATATTTTTTTCCCTGCCATGAAGCTCTCCGACGCATTTCCTTGTCTATCTCGTTCATTACGACAAATTTCTTTCTGCTCCACATTGGCGCTATAAGAGTATCTGCTGCACCGTCTCCAGTCAGACGCTCTATGCAGACGTCAGGGGGCATAAGCTCCAGTTGGTCACAGATGATATCCACATATTCCTCCAAAGTGGGCAGTTCAAATTCTCCCCGGAGATATTCCTCCGCCTTAGCCGTTCCCTGTACGATATGGAGAAGGTGCAGCTTTACCGCGTGCAGCTT
>CAMEYZ010000200.1 GCA_945947715.1 uncultured Clostridia bacterium
ATAACTGCTACCGAATCGGGCAAATGGTTTGCGGCTGCTCCTGCACATCAGAGAAAGCAGCTCCTTAAGGAATATCCCGATATTGCCAAGGACTGGGACGAAAAGTACGGCGACCGTGAGATAAAGCTGGTATTTATCGGCCAGCATATGGACAAGGAAGCTATCATCAAGTCGCTTGATGCTTGTCTTGACGAATAATTTTCTCATAACTGTGTCCGGACTCTACAAAAGCAGGGTCCGGATATTTTATTGCAAAAAAATCCGCCCGAAAAACGGACGGATTTATTCTGGCGGAGAGTCAGGGATTCGAACCCTGGGTGGTTTTACCCACACAGCATTTCGAGTGCTGCACCTTCGACCACTCGGACAACTCTCCATTTATTTGTACAACATGATTATTATATCACAAAATCAAGTAAAAATCAAGAATAAATTTGTTGTTCTATTGTACAAATTTGTAGGATAAGCATTAATATAATATGTAATAAATCATATAAAATAAAATATTTTTCAACAAAATGACAAATTTCCTTTAATAATTGGAAAAATAAAAGTGTAGATATAGCAGGTGAAAAATGCTATAATTATTGTAAATCAGGACGGAAAGGGAGATAGTATGAATAGCGTCGTAAAGGGGAAATTTATCGCCTTCGAGGGGATAGATGGTTCGGGAAAAAGCACACAGATACGTATGTTAGCGGACAAGCTCCGCAGTGACGGGGTGAAGTGCTATGAGACAAGGGAGCCTACCGATTCGCCTATAGGCTCGCTGGTGCACAATATTATGACCGGCAGGATAATGTCTGATAACAGGGCTGTTACGGCTCTTTTTGCTGCTGACCGGATAGATCATCTTACTAATTCTGTGAACGGCATAGCCGCTCAGATAGATAACGGCGTCACCGTGCTCACCGACAGATATTATTTCTCGTCCTATGCGTATCACAGCGTGGATATTGATATGGACTGGGTCATCAGCTGCAACAGAGTCAGTGCGGATATCTTAAAGCCCGATGTTACCATATATGTGGATATTCCCGTGAAGACGGCCCTTGAACGAATATCGGCGGGAAGAGCCTTCACCGAGCTTTATGAGACCGAGGAGCGTCTGACAAAGGTACGCGAAAACTATTTCAGAGCCTTTGAAAAGCTGAGTGGCTCCGAAAATGTTGCAATAGTTGACGGAACAGGGTCGGTTCAGGATATTTTTGAAAAGATATGCGATATCTATAACAGTCTTTGACCTGATATGAGTCTCCTGTTATGTCAGACCTTTGCTGCGCGTATTTTGAATTATTTCATTTGACTGAAACAGGATAAACGGGAAGGAGTGATGTAATGAACAGCAGGAATATTGAAACGGTACTCATCTGCGACACTACGGAGGAGGACAGTCAGGTGATTGCGGGTCTGCTCTCACAGCAGGGCTATAATGTGGATATATGCGAAGAACGTTTGGAGCAGGAGCTGATACCTCAACAGAGCATTGCTCCTGACTGTGTTATCGTTGATGAAGGCTTTATCGGCAGGGGAAATACCGAGCTTGTGAGGCTGGTACGTGACATCGACTCCGATTCCTTTGTGATATTTTTGTCCTCCGAGTACAGCGACAGTCTTAAAATGAAGATAAATTCTCTTGAAAATGCGCTGTATCTGTTAAAGCCTGTTGACGCTCAGACTGTTGCGTCATCTCTTAAGGAAGTGGAGAGCATCTGGACAAGCAGGCGGGCTGGCTCTGTCAGAGCAGCTGTGTTGGATAACGAAGTCGAGGATATGCTGTGCAGTCTGGGATTTTCAATAAAGCTTAAGGGCTTTAGCTTTTTGAAGGAATGTATTTATGCGACTCTGGAGAAGCCTGAGCTTTTAGGAAGCATCTCAAAGAAGCTTTATCCATGTGTGGGGGAGCGGTTATCTGCTGCTCCTGCCAGCGTTGAAAAGAATATTCGTGCTTCGATAGCAATGGCGTTTCGTGAGGACGGGAGTGGAAGTCTCCAGAGCTTCGTTAATTCGAGCAGATGTCCTACCAATGGAGCTGTTATCAAGGCGCTGTATAACCACTTTGCTTCCGGAAAATGAGCTTCTCATTTTATAAAAAATGCCGCTCCCGTTTCTATGAGAATACATAGAAACGGGAGCGGCTTTTATAGAAAAGGGGTTATCATGCTTTGAAAACTACTCTGCGGTAGGTGTCGAAGGATACCCATTTTGCAAAGAGTGCCGATCTTTCTGCGTCGGAGGAAGAGCTGTACTCTCCGAGGAATTTATCCACGTCTGCCTGAGAAGCTGCCTTTATCTCAAAGCCTCGTCCGTTGACAACGGGCAGTCCTTCATAGGAATATTCCGAAAGGGGCAGGATAGCGGTTATCTTCTTATCGCGGACTCTTATCGCCGTTTTGTCGCGGAGCACGATGATATCAAAGCTGTCGGGATAGGTATAGCTTTCACCCTTGACGGGTATCTCGTCGCCTATGGTATATGTGCTGCTTACGGTGTTGTACTTGAGTACGCTGAGTGCCGACTGATCGTAATAGAACTCTTCAAAAATATCTCCTCTTGCTTCAAGAGAACCTGCCTTGAAGGAGGCCTTGCCAGAGAAGCTGCCTCCCTTTTCGTCCAGTCCCTCCACAACTCCGCATGCAGAGGTCATGTTGGTGACACGGTCGATAAGTATCAGCTCGCCCAGAGTTTTATGCTCGGAGAACAGGTCTGCTGTGATGGCTTCGGAAAGGGTGATCTCGCATACTGCTATGCCATTTTTTGAAAGAGCTTCAGTCTTGATATGCTCGCCCGTGTTTACGTCCACGGCATAGCTTATCTTCGTGAGGATACCAGGTATCTGCTTTGTGCCAAGCTTTACGATGTAGTCCTTGCCTATCGCAAGAGGCTCGTCGTCCATCCACAGCAGCGAAACGGTGAGCTTTTTATATACTGCGATGTTGGTGTCCTTGACCAGCACGCAGCCTCTTGAAACGTCAACCTCTTTATCCAGCGATATGGTGACTGGCTGACCCTTGTATGCGGTCACGGCCTCTCTGTCGGTGACAAGTATCCCCTTGACATGAGCCTTTTCATTGCTGGGCAGAGCGGTTATCTCATCGCCCACGGAGATGCTGCCCGATTCTATCTGTCCCTGAAAGCCGCGGAAGGTGCGGTCGGGACGACATACTCTCTGCACAGGCATGTAAAATCCCTGCTCGTTATCATCAGAGGAAATATCCACGGTCTCCAGATATTCCAGAAGGGGAACGCCGGTATACCAGGGGATATTTTCCGACTTCACGGTAACATTGTCGCCCTCGGTGGCAGAAAGGGGAATAATCTGCACATTTTCGAGAGAAAGCTCGTTTTTTAGCTCATTTATCTGAGCTTCTATCTCATCGAATCGCTCCTTGCTGTAGCCTACCAGGTCCATTTTATTTACCGCGAATACAAAGTATCTGATACCCATAAGCCGGCAGATACGCGCATGTCGTCTTGTCTGGACGAGCACTCCCTGGGAAGCGTCCACCAGAATTACTGCCAGCTCCGCAAAGGAAGCGCCTACTGCCATGTTTCTCGTATATTCCTCATGGCCGGGGGTGTCTGCAACGATGAAGCTGCGCCTGTCGGTGGTGAAATATCTGTAGGCAACGTCAATTGTGATGCCCTGCTCACGCTCTGCCATAAGACCGTCTAAGAGCAGAGAATAATCTATCTTTCCGCTGCGGCTGCCGACTTTGCTGTCCAGCTCCAGCGCCTTTTCCTGATCGGCGTACAGCAGCTTCGAGTCATAGAGAATATGACCGATAAGCGTGGATTTGCCGTCGTCAACGCTGCCGCAGGTTATGAATTTAAGTAAACCCTTCATTAAAAATATCCCTCTCTCTTAAAGCAACAAAAGTTAATAACTTTAGTAACAAAGGATACGGTTATTTCGACACTAT
>CAMEYZ010000201.1 GCA_945947715.1 uncultured Clostridia bacterium
CAGCGGAAAACACCCGCACCGCCGAGGAAAAGGACGAAAACGGCAGCTATATTCGCCGTGAGCGCACCTTCGGCTCCGTCGCAAGGACCTTCAACATCAGTGATATCCGCTCCGAGGACATTTCCGCGTCCTATAATGACGGAGTGCTCACCCTGAATCTCCCCAAGAAAACGGCCACCGAACCCGAGGTCCGCAGACTGGAAATTCAGTAAACATAGATAATGCATAGCATAAAAAAGCAGGAAACAAGCAGCCTTACAGCTTCTTGTTTCCTGCTTTTGATTTTGGTCGGGTATGAACTCAGCCTTCGGACTTTAACTTTGCAAAGCACTCGCTGCAGTATACAGGACGATCCTCTCTGGGTCTGAAAGGAACTCTTGCGATCTTGCCGCAGGAAGCGCAGGTAGCCTCGAACATTTCCCTCTCAGCTCTTGCACCGTTCTTTCTTGCGTCACGGCATGCCTTGCAGCGCTGGGGCTCATTTACAAAGCCCTTTTCAGCATAGAATTCCTGCTCGCCGGCAGTGAAAACGAACTCATTTCCGCATTCTTTGCATACTAATGTCTTGTCTTCGTACATTTTATTTTCCCTCGCTTAAAATATTTTTGGACCTGAGGACGGATTCACACCGACACCTTTGATAAAACAACGCTCTTAGATTTAAGCTACTTGGTCATATAGATTTGGGTTATCAGACTATTCTCCGTACAGCTTTTTCAGCTTACGTCTCACCCGCTGAACGGCGTTATCCACCGATTTCTCCGAGACGCCTAAGGTTTTTGCGATGCTGCTGCAGGAAGCCCCCTCCAGATAAAGCCTGAAGATACTATACTCCTTTTCAGAAAGAAGCTCCACTATTTCAGCATCAAGCTCCCGCTGCATAACAATAGTTTCGGGAGTAAGGTCATCGGTCACATCGATATCCTCATCTGCCACAGGCTGGATATGCTTATCAGCAGAGCGCAGAACGGAGATAATCCTATTGGTAACGCACACCGAGATGTAGGAGGAAAAGCTTCTGCACTTATCCGCATCGAAGGACTTCACCGCGCGGAAGGCTGCAAGATAAGCCTCCGATTCCAGATCGTCCTTAGAGACCTTATCGCATGCGAACTCAGCCGCCCTTGCCCTTATCAGGGGAGTATACCTTCCGATAAGCTCCTCAGCGTACCCGGACCTCTGGGGATATTTTTTTGACAAAGCCGCAAGCTCCATATCGGAAAGTCCGCTGATATCTTCAGTGGAATTATTATTTTTGTTGGTGCGCATACACTATCCCCGGGACCTCTCAAACAGTCTTATTTCTTATATTTTACAATTGTTTTTTCCATTTGTCAAGAGAATTTAATAGTTTTTAATGAAAATAGATATTTTTTGTTAATAATAATTAAATAAGTCACCGTTATTTCAGCAAATTAAACAAGCCGAAAATGTCATTTCTTCCCACAAAAAGTCAGAAAGTGCGGCACAGAAGCCCATGCCGCACATAACCTTCAGTATTGTATTAATGAAATGATCAGGTCACAAAGATCCCATATCATGCCTGTACATACTCTTTCCGTCCAGAAGAGAAGATATCTCCTCCGCTGCAGTCATCGGCGACTGTCAGAGGAAACTTGCGTATTTCAAGGCGTTTTACCGACTCGCAGCCCAGATCCTCAAAGGCAACGACCTCGCAGCTCTTGATGCAGCCGCACGCCAGCGCGCCCGCACCTCCGATAGCACAGAGATACACAGCCTTATTGCGGACCACAGCCTTGCGGAC
Source organism: uncultured Clostridia bacterium (assembly GCA_945947715.1). Classification (GTDB taxonomy): domain Bacteria; phylum Bacillota; class Clostridia; order Oscillospirales; family Ruminococcaceae; genus RGIG4694. Next base: position 1,766 of record CAMEYZ010000201.1, read on the forward strand.
CTCTTCGTTACGCTCGCCCTTGCCGATCATAGCGCAAAGTCCCAGGTCAAGCAGCCTTGGAGCAAACTTGTCCATTCTGCTCGACGTTGTGGGTCCGCAGGAGCCGATAGGCATACCCTCAGGCGCAGGAGTAGGACCCGCATAATAGATAACAGCGTCCTTAATATCCACAGGAAGCGGCTTGCCCTCGTCAAGAAGCGCATTAAAGCGCTTATGGGCAGCATCTCTTGCGGTATATATAGTACCGCTCAGCAGCACCTTATCCCCTGCTCTGAGCTTATCGCAGTATGTACGCAGCTCGTCAACGGTTATATCATAAATTTTCGCCATCAGACAAAACTCTCCGTCAGATCACTTAGCCTTGGGATTGATCTCGCCCGAACCGCCTCTTGACGCTTCTGCCTCGATATCCTTAGCCATTTTTTCAATTTCGCTCAGGTCGAAGGTGAACTTAGGCGCAGGCTTGGGAGCAGGAGCCGCCTGCTGTCTTGCAACAGGAGGGATAGGTCTGGGAGCAGCCTTGGGAGCCTCTTCCTTCGGAGCGGCTGCGGCTGCAGCTGCAGAAGCTGCGGCAGGTCTCGGAGGTACAGGCTGTCTTGCTGCGGGCTTTTCAGGAGCGCGGGGAGCCGCATGCTCCAAAGAGGGGGGTATCTTACCGTTCTTAAAGAACTCGGTGGATTCCTCAATAGTAGAGTGAGTGTTGTCGATCTTAGCAACAGCCTCAGCATGGAAGGACTCGATAGCCGCCTTAATAGAAGCGATCTTGTTATCCATTTCGGATACCTCAGCAAGAACGAGAGCCTTCATTTCGGCAGCAGCTGCCTTCATCTCAGCAGACTTGTCCTCTGCGTCAGCAATAATAGCGAAGGACTTGTCCTCTGCATCGGTAATAAGCTTATTAGCCTTTTCATCGGCAGTCTTAACGATGGTAGAAGCCTTGGAGTTAGCGTCATCAACGACCTGATTAGCGAGCTTCTTAGCGTCCTCGTCCATTTTCTGAGCGTTAGCCTTAGCCTGATTTACGATAGTATTAGCAGTCTTCTGAGCCTCGATAAATACGTTGCTGAGGTCCATAGCGCTTGTATCGGTGGAAGCGGCAGCAGCCTTGTTCTTTGCGTCAACCAGCTGATTTTCGAGGTCAGCATTCTTAGCCTTAAGCTCTTCGATTTCCTTATCCTTTGCAGCGGAGCTTTCCTCCATATCCTTCATCTGCATTTTAAGGTTATCGTTGTTTGCCTGAAGATCGGCGATCTTCTTCTTATCCTCTTCGAGGAGCTTCTCATACTTTTCTGCGTCGGAGCTGTTTCCGCCGCTTTCTGCCAAAAGATTTGTCTTCTGATCAAGCTCTTCCTGAAGTGTGTAAATTTTTGTATTAAGCTCGTCTACATAGTTAAGCACGTCTTTTTTATCAAATCCGCCGAAGCTGACAGTTTTGAGAAATCCTGTTCCGTCCATCGTGATACCTCCATATGGTAAAATAATCGCCGCAGGTAGTAATACACAGCCGTATATTAATCCTACATTATAACTGTATATTAATTATATCACATCAAGCGGAAAACATCAAGGAATATTCCTAAAAATATTTGAACAAAAAATTGCTAAAAATTTTGTTATATTTGATAGTTTAAACGTTTTCGTCCATTTTCGCCGAAGCAAAACTGTAATTATTGCACAAAATAACATCAAAGAATCTTAAAAAATTGCAATACAGCTCGGCCGCCGACATCACTCACACAGCCCCTTGATATATGCAGATATCTTTTCGATAAGCTCTGCAATGTAGAACTTAGCTTCTATTTTATCGGGATTTTTCAGCATATCCTCTTCCTCCTCGGAGATATATCCGCCACATTCGTCGAACATTTCCTCCTCGGACTTGTCCGCAAAGCAGGGCAGGCACAGCGGCGGATACATTACACACCACCAGTTATGCCCTTCTCCGCTGCCGAGAGTTATCCGCAGAGCAGTATAGTCCCCCTCAGGCACGGTCAGATCGCCGTAAACACGCTTGTCGAAGTGCATCTCGGCCAGCTCTGCTTCGGCTGTGTAGTCAAAGCCATTTTCAGCGAGCACCTCATCGGCGATGCTTTCAAACTGGTCAAGATTATCCACTGCCGCA
>CAMEYZ010000202.1 GCA_945947715.1 uncultured Clostridia bacterium
CCATGACAGTCCTTATCATAATAGCGGCGGTCATTGCTCTTATCGTTATACTGCTGTACGTTCCTGTCAGTGCGGAGATATCCTATGTGAATAAGGAGCTTCGGGTCAGGGTAAAATATCTTATGTTTACCGTTTTTTCCATTCCTGCCAAAAAAAAGAAGAAGCGAAAACAGAAGAAACCGAAAAAAGAGCCAAAACAGGAGGATAGCCCTACGGAAGAGGATAGCTCCGAAAGCAGCTCCGAAGCAAGCGAGCTCTCCCCGGAGGACGAGGAGCTTTTAAATCCCGATGGAAAGCAGAAAAAACAGAAAAAGTCCGTATCGGACATAATGGACATGATACGTGACTATAAGCGGATAATTCTTCGTGTCTGGGAGCTTGCGGGAAAGCATGTCAAGAAGCTGTGTAAATGCGTGCGTATCGACAATGTTGAGATAGACATCACAGCGGCAGGGGAGGACGCCTTTGAGGCCTCCATGCTCTACGGAAGGCTCCATGCCGCGGTGTGGAATATCATCGCATTTGTGGGGCTGCTGATACCCATATCCGTGAAAAGCGCGGAAATAAAGATCAGCTACAGCACCGAGGAGCCGATATATAATTTCGGCGCAAGGGTGAAGATCACTCCTGCGGTTATCGTGGGAAATGTCATAGTCGCGGCGATAAAGCTGCTGCTTCATATAAACGAAATTCGACCAACTAACGGAAAGGATGTTAATAATGGACACAAAAGCTAAAGACCTTATCTCGGAAGCACTGGGAAAGATACACGAAATGGCAGATGCCAACACGGTAATGGGTGATCCCATAAAGGTTGACGGGATAACTATTATTCCCGTTTCAAAGGTATCCTATGGCTTTGCAGGAGGCGGCTCTGATCTGCCTACAAAGAACGAAAAGGAAGCCTTCGGCGGCGGAACTGGCGGAGGTATGACCCTTCAGCCTTTGGGCTTCCTCATAGTATCCAACGGCGATGTTAAGTTTATCCAGATAAATCTTGATACCTCCAAGACCTCTGCTGTAGTCAATATGATACCTGACCTTATCGACAAGATCAAGGATATCGCAGGGGGCAAGGGAGACAAGTCCGAAGCTTCTGCCGTTACAGATGCAGTTGACGGAGAGATCGTTGAGGACAAGGAATGAGTATTGTTCCTGAAACATGAATTATTCTGCACCACCGTAAATATAATAGTAAAAATATTGTATTTACGGCGGTGTTTTTATGCATATAAAAGGATTATGTTCCGCCGCGCTGACCGCGGCGGTTTTTGTTTCGGGGATATTATCGACCGAGTGCTGTGGGCTGACCGAAGCGGACATTTCCGCAAAGGCGGCAGTGGTGTATGAGCCCACCACCGGAAAGGTGCTTTTTGAAAAGAACAAGAGCGAAAGGCTCCCCATGGCAAGCACTACCAAGATAATGACTACTCTTCTGCTCATTGAAAACGGCGAGCTTGACACTCCCTTTACCGTGGACAGCGAGGCGATAAAGGTGGAGGGCTCCTCAATGGGACTGGTGGAGGGGGATATAGTCACCGGAAGAGACCTTTGCGCAGGTATGCTGCTGCCCTCGGGAAACGATGCAGCTAATGCGTCTGCGGTCCATGTTTCGGGGAGTATGGAAAAATTTGCGGAGCTGATGAATTTCCGCGCAGGACTTATCGGCATGAGGAATACTCATTTTGTGACGCCCTCTGGACTCCACGATGACGACCACTATTCCACAGCCTACGATATGGCGCTCCTTGCCTCGGAGGCGCTGAAAAATCCCGCTTTTGCGGAGGTTTGCGGTAGCTCGTCCATGAAGGTGCATTTCGGAAATCCGCCCTATGACCGATGGCTCAAGAATACAAATAAGCTGCTCACCATGTGCGAGGGCTGTATCGGCGTAAAGACCGGCTTTACCGACGAGGCGGGCAGATGTCTTGTGTCCGCATGCGAAAGGAATGGGGTGACGTTGGTGTGCGTTACTCTCAATGACCGCAATGACTGGCAGGACCATATCAATATGTACGATGACGCTTTCTCGCGGATAATGCCCATTGAGATAGATATCGGTGAAATATACGAAAATGTTGCGGGCAGCGACACAGCATGCGTGGAGCTTATCAACGACGAGAGGATAATATACCCTTCGGCGGACGGGCACGTCCCTGAGATAGAATGTAAGATAATAGCTCCGCATTTTGTGTACGCTCCCGTTTGTGAGGGTGACAAAATCGGTAGTGTGCAGATATATGCCGACGGGAAAATGCTCGGAGAATATGAGCTTAAGGCGGCAGGAAGCGCAGAGTATGCTGAGGCAGGCGAGGTGCGTGAAAAAAGCCTATGGGAAAGGATAGAGGATTTTATTTTGGGATAATTTGCAAAGCGGACAGCCGGATAGGAGTATCCTGTCGGGCCTGCCCGCTTTTTGCGTAAATGCGTCGGTTTCCGGGTTTTACGCAGATTTAACATAGTCTGTCTTTTCGATTTTACATTGAATTAATATAATAAAATCAAACGTTAAAACGTTATTTTAAGAATTAGGAGATAAGATCATGAAACTGAAATCAATACTTGGAATCACTATCTGTTCCGCAATGGTGCTCTCACTGGCAGCATGCGGCGGGGAGGCACAGACCTCCTCAAATGGCGACACAGCATCTACAACAGCAGCCGATAACACAGCTGATGAAGGAAATGCAGCCGCTTCCGACGGTTCTAACACAGTAGCTACCGATGGCTCCACATCAATGGAAAAGGTAATCGGCGCACTGGGTGAGCAGTTTATGAACGACAACAGCGATATCACCTTCACCTACAATCCCACAGGCTCCGGAAGCGGAATCACTGCCGTTTCAGAGGGCCGCTGCGATATCGGACTTTCCAGCCGTGCTCTTAAGGACGAGGAAAAGGCAAACGGTCTTACCGAAACTCTTCTTGCACTTGACGGTATCTGCGTTATCGTAAATAATGACAACCCTGTTTCCGACCTTTCTCTGGGCGACATCAGCAAGATCTACACTGGCGAAATCACTAACTGGAACGAGCTGGGCGGCGAGGACAGCGAGATCGTGCTCATCGGACGTGAGGCAGGCAGCGGAACACGTGACGGCTTTGAGTCTATCACAGGTACTGCAGACAGCTGCAAGTACCGTCAGGAGCTCACCAGCACAGGAGATGTTATCACAACAGTATCCCAGAACCCCAATGCCATAGGCTATGCTTCTCTCGCTTCCGTAAGCGATACAGTAAAGGCAGTAACGGTTGACGGAGTAGCTGCTTCTGAGGAAACAGTCAAGGACGGTACATACGTTATCCAGAGACCCTTCATGCTCATCACAAAGGCAGACACCAAGCTCACTGATGCCGCACAGAAATTCTTCGATTATGCGTTATCCTCCGATGCAAATGAAGTTATCTCCGGCGCAGGAGCTATACCCGTAAACTGATTTTTAACGATCAGCCGTCAGCGATCAGCGATCAGCAAAATGATCGCTGGTTGCTAATTGCTATTTGCTGACAAGGAGCTGCATATGAACAATTCAAAAGCAAAAAGAAAAGCTCTTTTTGAGAACATTATTCACGGGATATTCCTTATACTGGGACTTGTGACGGTGGGCTGCGTGCTGCTCATAACCGTGTATCTTGTGATATCGGGCATACCCGCCATTGCTGAGATAGGCCCTGTGAAATTCCTCTTTGGAAAGACATGGGCTTCCACTGCAGCGGAGCCCTCATACGGGATTCTTCCCTTTATACTCACTTCAATATACGGCACAGCAGGAGCTGTTTTTATCGGCGTGCCCATAGGCTTTCTGACTGCGGTCTATCTTTCAAAGCTTGCTCGAAAGGGA
>CAMEYZ010000203.1 GCA_945947715.1 uncultured Clostridia bacterium
GAATCCCAGCCTTCCAAGCTGGTCGCGTGGGTTCGATTCCCATCACTCGCTCCATTTGCGCCATTAACTCAGCTGGATAGAGTAACTGCCTTCTAAGCAGTAAGCCGCTGGTTCGAATCCAGCATGGCGCACCAATATATGGTGGGTGTAGCTTAGTTGGTTAAAGCGCCGGATTGTGGTCCCGGAGATCGTGGGTTCAAGTCCCATCTCCCACCCTTTAAGTTGGCTGTTCACTTTACGTGAGCAGCCTTTTGTTTTTTTAGTTAACAGTTAGGAGTTAATAGTAAAGAGATAACAGTGAACAGTGAATACCCATGAACGCAGTGGGAGAAATCCCGCCCCAACCACCCCAAATAGCATTAACTGTGGAATCAGAAACACCCCCAAAAGGCGGCCGACGGTGCCGCCGCCCAACTAAAACTAAGCGGAACACCACATAGCCGATGTCAACAGAGCAGGTCAAAAGAGAGAGGACGAGGGAAGGGCAGCTCCCACACCCTCTCTTCCCTCAACCCTAACTTTTGCTCGTCTTGAATACCAGCGGTTATCAGTGCTCCATTTAGTAAAAATTTGGCTCCGACACCGGAGGGTCGGAGCTTTGTTCGTTTCATCGGGTAAATGAGTTAATGCTATTTGGGACGGTTGGGGCGGGAATTGCTATTATTATTTACTGAAAAATGTCTCCTTTTGGCGTTTCGTCTTTGCCGGTTATCTTCACATAGACCTCTAATTCGTCGGAGCTGTTAATGCAGGCAAGATATACGCTGGAGGGATTCTTTACCCCCTGCGACTTGAGCCGATCATTCAGCCAGTTTTTGTCCCTGCCGCAGCGCTTTAGATTCTCCTCCAGGACCTCGCCGCCGATTATCAGATTGACGGGAGGCTTCTCCGCAGATACCTTCAGACTGACATCTGTGGGATTTATCGGGCGATACTCCGCCTTTGGCAGAATGGATATGCTTCCGTTAGCTTCAAAAACAGCGGTCTGAATCTGCGATAGGTCGAAATATCCGCCCACACGGCACTGGGTCAGAAATTCGTTGATGTCCAGCTTTGTCCGCTTGAAGTTGTCATAGTAAAGCTTGCCGTTGTCGAAGAGCATCACCGAGCGTCCATTGATGAACCGCCGCGCCTTAAGCGACTTTGACGAAATGAGGGACAGCGTGAACGCCGAGACTGCATATATGGTCATGGCAAGCAGCGGCATAAGAAAATCCGACTCCAGCGAGGTAGCCATTTCCGCTGCTATGGAGCCTATCGTGATGCCGTTGATGTAGTCGAACATGTTCAGCTGGGATATCTGCCTGTTGCCTATCAGCTTGGTCAGCAGAAAAAGCGCTGCTATGGAGCCAATGGACGTAAGCAGCACCTGCAAAAGATTTGTCAGTATTTCCATTTTTATTCACAGCTTTCTGAATGTTTTTGAAAATATTATGCCTTGGTTTCTGTGCAATATACATATATTTTGTGGAACTTTTACTTGAATTTTCTAAAAATACTTGAAATTTTTAATAAGCTGTGATATAATAAAGAAACAGAAATTTTAGAGCTTGTAGGAATTATTGTAAGTAAGGCATTTTTCGGAAAGGGCGTGTACAATGCTATCAGGAACAAAGCAACAACATAACACAAAGGCCTCGCTGGGTCTGACAAGGACTATTATCATATCCTCGGTGATAACAACGGCTGTTTTGCTGATACTGCTTGCATCGGTGAGCTTTTCCGCGTCATTTTCGCGGGTGAAAAGCGGGATAACCGATGCCTCCGTGCAGAAGCTGACGGTATACTCGGGGAAGACCGACGCATGGCTTAGTCAGCAGGCGCTGTTCTGCGCGGACCAGGCAAATGCTGTGGGAAAGCTTGCCGAAATATCCGGCGGGCATATGAATAACGACGATTTCATCGACGGAGTCATGGAGCTCAATGATGCTCTTCTTGACTGTTACACCGCCTACGAGGACGTTTCACTGTACATGGCAGTCACTGATACGTCCACACTTCCCGAGGGCTTCGACGCCACCACAAGGTCCTGGTATAAGGACGCCGTGGCATCAGATGACGTGATATTCACAGCGCCCTATGTGGATACGGCTACAGGAGCTATGGTCATCACCGTAGCTGCGCCGATACGTGAAAACGGCAGTATCGTGGGCGTGTTCGGCTGTGACATCACCCTTGATTACATAGTGGACCTTGTTTCGGGCATGAGCATCACCGAAAATGCAGCGCCTGTGCTTATCGACTCAGAGGGCAATTTTATGATAGGCGGCAGCGGTGCCTTCAATGCAGGCTCCGGTGAGTCAGGCGATGCAGTTACAGTTTCGGTCTCAGAGGCAGGCGGAGATTATGCGTCAGTGCTGTCAGAGCTTTCGGACGAGGTCTATTTCGACGTGAATACAGACTATGACGGCGTGAAGAAATATTTCGCCTTCAACCGTCTTGAAGCGTCTGGCTGGACCATAGGCTGTGTTATCCCGAAAAACGACATAAACAGTACGCTCACAGGACTTGCAGTGATTGAAACCGTCATGCTGGTGCTGTTTATTGCGGCAGGCAGCGCGGTAGTTATCGCAGTTACCCGCAGCCAGCTCAAGCCCCTGAAAAAGATAAGCGACGCCGCAGACAGGATAGCCTCCGGCGAGCTTTCCGCCACCTTTGATTATAATGCAGGTGACGAGATAGGCACTCTCTGTGCAAATTTTGGGCGCTGCACCGATATCACGAGAAAATACATCGCAGATATCTCCGATAAGCTTGACCGTCTTGCGGGCGGAGATTTCACCGTGACAGTGGACGAGGACTATATAGGTGATTTTGCGCCGATAAAGACTTCTCTCACGAATATTATAAGCTCAATGAGAAATACCCTGAACAATATCGACGCTGCATCGAAGCAGGTGTCCATGGGTGCAGGAAATGTGGCGCAGACTGCCGCAGACCTTGCTGCAGGAGTATCCAACCAGACCGAGAGCGTGGACCGTCTGAACGACGATATCGCCGCGATAATGGACAAGGTCAGGGAAAGCAGCACTATCGCTGATGATGCGCGAATTCTCGCAGGAAATGCCAAGGAGCGCATTGAGGATAGTAACCGCGAAATGGATAAGCTGCTGAAGGCCATGGCGGAGATATCGGCAATGTCTGCGGAAACAGCGAAGATAGTCAAGACTATCGACGATATAGCCTTCCAGACGAATATTTTAGCGCTGAATGCGTCAGTTGAGGCTGCCCGTGCTGGAGCAGCAGGAAAGGGCTTCACGGTGGTAGCGGACGAGGTGCGCAATCTTGCAGGAAAATCCGCAGAGGCAGCAAACCGCACATCGAAGCTTATCTCCCAGACCACCGAAGCCATAGAAGCAGGCGCAGCTCTTGCAGATTCCACTGCGGGAAGTCTTGCGGAGGCTGTGAGCAACACGATAAGCGTGGACGAGAACATCAGCCGCATATCGGAGTTTACCCGTGAGCAGGCCCGCTACATGGACGAGATATCGGAAAATATCCGCTCCATAACAGATGTCATCGGCAGCACATCTGGCTCCACCCAGTCGGAGGCAGCCCTCAGCGAGGAGCTCAGTGGACAGGCAGAAATGCTGGACAAGCTGATATCGGAATTCAAGCTTTAAAAACATTACCCCCAAAAGCGGCATTTTGGGGGTGTTTTCGACGTAAAACGGGGACTGGAAGGCGCTTTTGAAAAAAATCAAAAAAATTTTATAAAAACTATTGACAAAACGAAATTTATAGTGTATAATATAATAGTCGTCAGAAATGACGGGGAAATGAATGGGAGCATAGCTCAGCTGGGAGAGCATCTGCCTTACAAGCAGAGGGTCATAG
>CAMEYZ010000204.1 GCA_945947715.1 uncultured Clostridia bacterium
TATAACTATTCCGTGACGATAGCCCCCGGTGAAACACAGGAGCTGCGCTTCGGCTTTTATTATCCCGCACGTCTTGCAGACAGGATAGATACCCTCTATTTCTGCGACCGTTGGGAGAACGACTACGACGAAGAGACCGTCTATGATATCCTGAACATGGGCAAGCCCTACCTTACATTTCATCTGAATAACAGTAAGCTTTTACCGAAGCTGAAAAAAGTGTGAAGCTAAGACCTATCGAGGAAATAACATGAAGCTCTATTCCAAAAACAATATAAAACAGCTGGCTTCCTCAATGAAAAGCTCGGGAAGATTTTCCCACGGCTTCATTCTGACTGGGGAGGAAGGCTCAGGACGGAAAACAGCTGCAAAATATATCGCCATGGCAAGGCTCTGCTCGGCGCCTGCTGAAAATGGGGAGCCCTGCGGAGCATGTAGGGATTGCCGCCGTATCGAGAGCAATTCGCACCCTGACGTCATATGGCTGGAGGGAGACCTGCCCTCGGGAGGCTATTCCGTTGACCATATCCGTGAGATAGTCGCTGATGTTTATGTCATGCCAAACGATACTGATGCCAAGTTCTACATTATCCCCGACGGAGAAAAGCTCCTTGCAGCTGCACAGAATGCCCTTCTTAAGATAGTTGAGGAGCCTCCCGACTATGGGTATTTCATCTTCACGGCGAAGAGCAAGTCTGCGTTTCTGCCCACGATAATCTCACGTACTGTGACAGTTGGAGTGGGCGAGTGCACCCGCGAGGAATGTACCGCCGCACTGACTGACATGGGAAAATACTCCGACGAGGATATCGCCAAGGCAGTCTCGGCGTGCCGCGGGAATATTGGAAAATGTGTGAGCTATCTGGAAAAGGGTGAGATGTACGACCTATGCACTGCTGTACAGGGCATTTCCGCAGCACTGATAGCCTCGGACAGCTATACTGTGCTGAAAATTCTGTCCTTCCGGAAAAACCGCGAGGACTTCCGAAAGGTCCTGAATATGCTTGACTGCGTGATACGGGATTCGGCGGTCATTCAGATAATGGGCAGCAAAACGGTGATATCCGGCTGCGCAGAGGACGCCTCCGAGACCCTTGCTTCCATGATAACCCGTGACAGAGCACGCAGGCTCCACGAGGTCATCACCGAGACAGAGCATATGTGCAGCTCAGCGCTGAATATCAACATCAAGGCGGCGGCATGCTATGTGACCGACGCTCTTTCAAAAATAATATGAACGGAGAATGAAAATGGGAATCGACATTGACTGCATCTGGACCGACAAGAAAAGGACATTATTCGGCCTGCCGATGTCCTTCACGAGATATATCCTCACCGAGAAGAAATTCATTGTAAGGACGGGCTTTCTGAACGTTCACGAGTCGGAGTTCGACCTTTACCGTGTCATCGACAAGAGCCTTGACCTGCCGCTGGGACAGCGAATGTTCGGCTGCGGAAGTGTGAACATAACTGTGAGAGATGCAGACACTCCGCTGGTGGTGGTCAAGTCCATAAAGGAGCCCCGGAAATTCATGGAGCTTTTCGAGCAGCACGTGGACATCATGCGGGACAAGTACAACACCCGTGGCCGTGATATGATAGCTCCCGAGCCGCCCATGCCTCCCGAGGACGACTGATATGCTGCCTGAATTTATAACCGAGCGCACCACGTCCTGGGAGTTTCTTAGAAGCACTAAGCTGCCGATATTCATCTACGGCATGGGTGATGGTGCCGTGAAGATAATGAACGTTTTCGCTGAAAAGGGGATAGCTGTAGCAGGCTTTTTCGCCAGCGATGAGTTTGTCCGGGGACATAGCTTCATGGGTTATCTGGTCCATTCGCTCTCGCAGATTGAAGAGCAGGTTGAGGACTTCATCGTTGTGCTGGCGTTCGGCGCAGGCTATCAGAGCCTCTATGACAGGATAAACCGCATTGCCGAAAAGCATACGCTGATAGCGCCCGATGTTCCCGTATATGGTGGCGGACTGTTCGACCTTGAATACTGTGAGAAAAACTGTGACAAGCTAAGTTGTGTGTACGGGCTCCTTGCGGACGATACTTCGCGGCTGACCTTTGCGAATGTCATCAACTTCAAGCTGAGCGGCAGGATAGAGTACCTGAACCGCTGTACCACGCCAAAGGAAGAGATTTTCCGGGAGCTTATCGACCTTAAAAGCTGCCGAGAATATATCGACATGGGCGCGTATAACGGGGACACTGTCCTTGAATTTGCGGAGCTGACGGGTGGCAGCTATGACAATATTTATGCTGTCGAGCCGGATTCCAGGAATTTCCGCAAGCTCACGAAAAATACCGAGGGGCTCCATGATGTGAAGCTGTATAACGGTGCTGCCTGGTCGGAGAACTGTATGCTTAATTTTTCGGACAAATCGGGCAGACAATCTGCGATAGACCCATTCAAAGCGGGCAAAATAAAGGAGATACAGGGCATCACCGGGGACAGTCTGACAGCTCATGCGGACCTCATCAAAATGGACGTAGAGGGTGCAGAGCGAGAAGCGATACTGGGAGCAAGGAGGCTGCTTGAAGGCGGTTCATCGCTGATAGCGGCGCTGTATCATCGAAACGAGGACATGTTTGACATACCTCTGCTGGTGCACGAGATAAATCCGAAGCTAAAGCTGTATGTAAGGCATCAGCTTTATATCCCCGCGTGGGAGACAAACCTGATAGCGTCGGGTCCGCCCGACAGCGATTGCCGCGTTGTTAGTTTTTAGCTTGGGTTAAATCAAGCCGCGTAAGTACGCCACTTTCGAAGGAAAGAACGAGGCTGAGAGTAACCCGGCAATAAAAAGTTCGCCAGCCTTTCAAGGCTGCAGGCAGCGAAATACCCCCACCGGCACGTAACACAGCGAGGAGCCAATCGTATGAAACCGTAAGGTCATATCCAGCAAAAGCTTAACCAAAGCGAACAGCAAACCAACTCAAAGAAGGAATAAAATTATGAAGCGTACAGAGATCAAAAAAATATTCGATTCAGCGGAGAGCTTTTCCGCAGTGACTGTCTGCGGGTGGGTGAGGTCTGTCCGCGTCAGCAAGAACGTGGCGTTTTTGACTGTCAATGACGGAAGCTGCTTTAACTCGCTGCAGATAGTTGCCGACAGGGAGCGTATCGCCGATTTTGACGGACTGTCTAAGATAAACGTAGGTGCGGCAATTTCTGCGCAGGGTGAGATAATCCTCACTCCCGAGGCAAAGCAGCCCTTCGAGCTTCAGGCTAAGAGCATCATTGTAGAGGGCGCGTCCTCGCCGGATTATCCGCTCCAGAAGAAAAACCATACCATGGACTATCTGCGGACGATGCCTCATCTGCGCATGAGAACCAACACCTTTGGTGCAGTGTTCAGGGTGCGTTCGGTGGCTGCTCAGTCAATCCACAGATATTTTTCCGAGAATGGCTTTGTGTACGCTCATACGCCGCTCATCACAGCCAGCGACTGCGAAGGTGCAGGGGAGATGTTCCGCGTGACCACTCTTGACCTCGACAATATCCCCAAAACCGAGGACGGCAAGGCTGATAGCTCCGCAGACTTTTTCGGCGAACAGGCGAGCCTGACCGTATCGGGCCAGCTTGAAGGCGAGGCCATGGCAATGGCATTCGGGAAGATATACACCTTTGGTCCCACGTTCCGGGCGGAGAAGTCCTATACGCCACGTCATGCGGCGGAGTTCTGGATGATAGAGCCGGAGATAGCCTTCGCCGACCTGGAGGACGATATGGAGCTTGCGGAGGATATGCTGAAATATGTCCTTAAGGATATCATGGAGAGCTGTCCTGACGAGCTGGCATTCTT
>CAMEYZ010000205.1 GCA_945947715.1 uncultured Clostridia bacterium
GTACTTTGTGCGGCAGGAGGCTACCACTCCGCTGACAAAGCAGTTGTCTATTGTCACGTCGGAGTTGGCGGGGATAGTTCCTGCAACTGCGCCTACATTCTTGTATTTTGAGGCTATGTAAACATCGGTGAGCTTAAGGTCTTTTATCTCCGCGCCCGATTTGAGAGAGGAAAAAAGTCCGTATTTTTCCGAGGTAAGCCCCGATATTTCGTGACCGTTTCCGTCGAGAGTGCCCGAGAATCCGCTTATGCCGCGCCATGTCACGTCGGACATATCTATATCGCAGACAAGCACGTAATCCCCGTAGGACTTCATGCTCTTAAGGTCGGCGGGAGTACCGACTGCAATGCCTGAAATATCGTCGCCGTAAGCAAGGACGATATCGTCCTTATCGGCTTTCTTGTGGTCCTTCACAGCCTTCTCCATGTCGCTGTTCAGTTCCTTGTCGGTGGTCCCGTAGGTATAGGAAAGCATTTCAGCTGAGGAATCGGTCACCGCATAATAAGCATAGGGAGAAACGTATATTTCCGTGGGAATATTGTGATCGGTGTTCAGCTCGTTGAGAGCTGATATCCATGCATCCTGACCGAATTCAAAGCCGTACTCTCCGTCGTCGTTAATAATGACATTGAGCACTGCCGAAATATCTCCGTCGCAGAGCACGGGGAAATGATAGCATACTGCGATGTCCGTGTATCCGTCAACAGGATTTGCACGGAAGCCTGCTCCGAGGACAGCGTTTTCCGCTTCCTTGTCGGACAAGCCAAGGTATTTCATTTCCGACTTGGATATGTTAGCGAAAATATCCTTTGCATATTCGGTGACTGCCTCAGGCACAGGGTCGGACTGAATAAAGAGAGTCCCCGAAGAGTCTTCCGCAGCATAGACTGCATTTCCTCCGCAGAAAAGCGCCGCCGATAGTGATATAGCCGTTATTGTTGAAATAATTCTGTGTTTCATGGTAAAAAGTCCTTTCTTTGTGGTTTCTGTATATAAAACAACTCAGAGGAAGGATTTTTTTCATTCTAAATATTTTTTGGCATATAATACAAATATTCGGCGTTTTTTTGTGGAAAATAGCACGAAGATGTCATGTCAGAAAAAAGGCACCGCAGAAAAAACGGAGCCCTTTTCAAAAATATTTATTTCCGAAGGTCGGTCTTGCGAACCTTGTCCCGCACCGCAAGCACGAAGGACGGTGAAACCGAAAGCTCGTCGATGCCCATTCTCAGCCATTTTTCAGTAAGCCTGGTGTCTGCGCCCAGCTCGCCGCAGATGCCTATCCATTTTCCGCACTTGTGGGCAGACTGCGCTGCAAATTCAATGAGCCGCAATATCGCCTCGTGATGAGTGTTGCAGAAGGGCTCCAGCTTGGGATTCTGTCTGTCCACCGCAAGAGTGTACTGGGTCAGGTCGTTGGTGCCCACGCTGAAAAAGTCCACCTCGGGAGCGAGCCTGTCGCTGATGACCGCCGCCGCAGGAGTTTCTATCATGATACCAATTTCGATATTATCGGAGTATCTCAGTCCCTCGTTAGTCAGCTCGGACTTTATCTCTTCGAGTATCTCCCTTATTTTGCGGACCTCTTCCACCGAGGTTATCATTGGGAACATTATGCCCAGCCTGCCGTAAACGGAGGCTCTTAACAGTGCGCGCAGCTGTGTGCGGAAGATATCCTGTTCGGTAAGGCATATCCGTATAGCGCGGTAGCCCAGAGCGGGATTATCCTCCTTGTCCAGACCGAAATAATCTATCTGCTTGTCGGCGCCAATGTCCATTGTGCGGATAATGACCTTTTTCCCCGCCATGCTTTCGAGGACCTTTTTGTACGCGGCAAACTGCACCTGTTCGGTGGGGAAGTCCTCGCTTTCGAGATAGAGAAATTCGCTTCGGAACAGTCCGATGCCCTCCGCGTCATTGACAAGCACAGCGCCTATGTCACGAGGACCGCCTATATTGGCGAAAATATTTATCCTCGTTCCGTCGAGGGTGATATTTTCCTTGCCCTTAAGCTCCTGCAGAAGAGCCTTTTTTCGCTTTTCCGACTCCTGCTTTTCGGTAAGCACCGAAAGAGTTTTCTCGTCGGGTTCGATATAGAGCTTGCCGGTAAATCCGTCAACAGCGGCATCTTTTCCGTCAAGGTCGGAGGATAATTCCTCGCCTGCGCCGATTATCGCAGGGATATTCATGGAGCGGGCAAGTATTGCCGTGTGAGAATTTGAAGAGCCATACTTTGTGACGAAGGCAAGCACCTTGTCCTTGTCGAGGGTAACGGTCTCGCTGGGAGTGAGGTCGTCGGCGCAGATGATATACTTTCCGTCCGCAGCTTCGGACGCATCGTCCTTACCTGTCAGATTGGCGATTATCCTGTTAGAGATGTCCTTTACATCGGCAGCACGGGCTTTCATGTACTCGTCGTCCATAGAGGAGAATATCTGAGCGAAATTGTCTGCTGTCACCGCCACAGCATACTCTGCGTTGACCTGCTGGCTTTCGATTATGTTGAGCACCGATTCATTGTAGTCGTCGTCCTCGGTCATCATTTTGTGTATTTCAAATATCTGTGCATTGGTCTCGCCAACCTCCTTAAGAGCCTTCTCGTATAGCCCTTCAAGCTGAGACAGAGACCTTTCCTTAGCCTTTTCAAACCGAAGCTTTTCCTGTTCAGGGTCGTCGGTCTTTTCGCGGACGACCATAGCATCAGAGCGCTTATAGAAGGAAATTTTCCCCACAGCCACTGCACCGAACACGCCTTTTCCCTGAATAATTTTCATGCTGATATACCTCCGATCAATACATCTTTCGGTATATTTTATCCGCATTATTCCATTTTATACGGGACAGCTCACAGTAAGCTATTCATAAACGGAGAGATAATATTCAGTCGGTCAAGTCGTTGATGCAAAGCTTTAGTGGTACGCTATTATCCTTGTAGTCATGCTCGGAGTTTCCCGGGGACACTATTTCGATGACCCAGTCGGGAGCTCCGTTGTACTTCTGTTCGTCGAAATTATCGGGTATGCAGGCAACGAAAATATCTGGCACAACAACTGTATCTTCGCTGAGCATAACATCGGTAGGAGCTTCAAATACTCTGCATTTTCCGTTGTTTTTCTTGATATAGTCCTTAATCTCGTAGAATAGTCCACCGGAAATGCTCTGGTGCATAATACTCGGTGACAGGGACATATTCACTATCCGGCCGTTTATCAACTCGCAGGGCTCTTTAATGTCAAGGCTGTAGAAGTCGGATATAGTGATGTGATCCTGTTTTTTGGGTATTGGCATCTGTATCACTCCTTTTCCAAGAAATATTCGTATATTGCGATATAGACTATTATTTCTCCCCGAAAACAGCCTTCATAGCCTCTTCGTCAAACTCCCTGTCACGGAAATAATACTTTTTATCCTCGTCGGTTATCTCACGGATAACGCGGCAGGGATTTCCAGCAGCTATTACGTTTTCGGGGATATCCTTCGTAACTACGCTCCCCGCGCCAATTACAGTTTTGCTGCCGATATTCACTCCCGGACAGATAACAGCGTTTCCGCCTATCCAGCAGTTGTCCCCAATAGTCACGGCGATGCCATACTCGTACATAGTATTACGAGCTTCATAATGAACCGGATGACCTGCAGTGTATATTGACACATTTGGTCCCATCATAACATTGTCGCCGATAGTGACCTTGCCCACATCAAGGACGGTCAGGTTATAGTTTGCGAAAAAATTCTCTCCCACGGAGATATTGAAGCCGTAATCGCAGCGAAAGGGTGGCAATATGGTGCAGTTCTCGCCGTGCCTTCCGAGG
>CAMEYZ010000206.1 GCA_945947715.1 uncultured Clostridia bacterium
GGCATGCCGCACTAACGCATCTGTAAACGACGTGGAGAAGCACTTCTATTCCTTCCTCATGGACAAGGTAGGCGAAGCATATCGCCGCTGTCTGGAGATACATCAGCAGCGCTTAAACGACGTCATCAAGGACCTTGGCAACGAGCTTTCCCGCAAGCTTGGGCTGGAGAACCTGTCGGTACAGAACACCTCCGCAGGCGAGATTGTGAACATCAACTCTATCGGAGTAGCGGACACCGTAAAGCAGGCCGCTGTTCAGGGCATGACCTCGGGAACCTTCCCCTCCGCGACCATGGACGCCTTCCGGAAGATACTCCACAAGAAGCGTCAGAACGAGATAATCGACACCACTCTGGAAAACTACGATGACATACGCAACAACACAGTCAAGGACTTAAAGTCCCTCTACAAGAACTTCGAGGAATACGCCTACGAGCAGCTTGACAAGATCTATCAGAATCAAGCCGAAATAGGCTCTGAAACTATTGCGCAGGCCATGGAGATGTCTAAAAACTTAGACAACGAAAATGTCCGCCGCAATCTTGAAAAAGCCTCTGAAATCGTGATAGGGGCTGTTGAGGTTTTGAAAAAGTATTAATCCCTCCTCCCGCCCTTTTTACAAATAAAAAAGCTTCCGCAGGAGAAAACCGGCGGAAGCAAAATCATCGTATAAAGGTCGGGTACCAGGAAATGTCAGTTGTCGAGGGGATGTACTTTTTCGGGAGCAAGCTCCAGTATCCGCGCTGCAGCGGGCTTGATGTAGGAGAGGTCGCCGCAGTCGTCAACGCCGTTGGAGGTCCAGGCCATGACGCCCTGCCAGCCGTTGTTGAGGGCACCCTCGTATTCCTCGGTCAGGGACCAGCCGGAATCGGCGTTTGCGGAGGTCTCGCCGATTACACAGGGCTTTGTACCGTCCAGCTTGAAGGCTTCGGGGTCACCGTCAAAGGGGAAGCCCATGTAGCTCTTCTGCCAGGTGTAATAGTGGGTGGAGTAGAAGTCCAGATAAGAGCTCTCATTGCCGCTGAGAGCCTGCAGGAATTCGTCAGATACGTAGTTTCCGTCATATCCGTCGGAGTTGTACTTGACCATGCCCATGCCCACGGTCACAAGAATGTCGGAGTTCTCGTGTATCGCAGCAGAGGCCTTTGCGAAATAGTTTGAGATGCGGTCGAAGCCTATCTGACCACATTCGGCGTTTTCCTTAATCCAGTCGGGCTCGTTGCACAGGTCGATGCTCCAGAGATAGTCGCAGCTGTCGTAGCGCTCACAGAAGGGGATAACGTACTCGTTCACAAAGCTGTCGGTGGCCTCGTCGGAGTTAAGCATTGCCCGCCAGCTGTCATAGCCCGTGTTGGAGTCCTTGAAGTGGTCGAAGGAGATGAGGGTGGCCATTATGTAGATGTG
Organism: uncultured Clostridia bacterium; assembly: GCA_945947715.1. Lineage (GTDB taxonomy): Bacteria > Bacillota > Clostridia > Oscillospirales > Ruminococcaceae > RGIG4694. The sequence goes on from CAMEYZ010000206.1 coordinate 1,405, forward strand.
ATGCTTTTCGGCCAGCTGCATAAGAGTGTCCACGTCCTGCCAGTGCTTGTCGTTAATGGACTTAACCTCGCCGGTGGATTTGAGCCATACTCCGTTCATGGAAGGGGAGCAGTTTATCCAGATACGAGAAGCGTTCACGCCGGATTCTTCCAGCTCAGCGAAATGGCTGTCCCAGAAATCGGCGTCGAAGTTGTTGCTGCCGAAATCGTTCCAGTTGTCCCAGGGAGTATTCACACCATTTATCCAGAGCTCGTTGCCGCCGACCATGAAGGTGTTACCCTCAACAGTGACCTTAGCGGTTCCGTCGGAGGAGAAAACGGGGCTGGAGGTCCCCTCGGAGGAGTCGTTCTCGGGAGCGGCTTCGGTCTGTGCTTCGGCTGAGGTATCGGCTGAGGTCTTATCAGGCTCGTCGGAGTCGCCGCATGCAGTAAATGACATCATCATAGCTGCTGCCGCAAGAAGGGCAGTCAGTCTGTTCATAGTTTTCATATTAACTTCCTTTCTGACGTAAATATTATATATATTATATAATTTTGTTTTTGAAAAGTCAATAGTATTAGAATATTTATCGGATTGGCTTCATAGATATATTGAAAATTTTACTCGCGAAAATAGATGCAATACCACTTGACATTTACCGCAAAAGTGGTATAATACAAGTGAGAAATGACCTCATAATTACGTTTCACAATGTACGATACAGAAACATTGCAGAACAAGCTGCTGTATCCCGCATACAGCAGCTTTTACTTTAAAAGCAGAGAACCCGCATTGATCAACTGAATCTCAGACCGCCTTTCTCGGGCGGTCATTTTTTTGCACGGAAAACTATACAAAATCGGGGAATATTTATCGGACTGGCTTCATAGATATATTACAGAAAATACAAGCCGCCAGACGGCAGAACGGAGAATCGAAATGAGTTTGAAGATCAATACCGAGCAGCTGTGCTCACGGGAGATAATCTGTAAAACAGCCAAGGAACAGCCCTTAGAGCTGGATTATATACTTCCCGACTACTACCCCGAGATATTCAGGATAATCCGCTGCAGTGCCTGCCCGACGGTGACCTCCTGCTCTGTTAACGGCGACAGGCTCACCTATGAGCTTTCCGTGGAGCTGAAGGTCATATACTGCGGCGGCTCGGGAATGAATATCCGCACTGTGGAGCGTCGCATGAACTATTCGGGCAGCGTGGACTTAGAGGATAACGGTATGCTCCCCGCTGCAAGGGTAGTGCCCTCTGTGGAGTACATCAACTGCCGCGCAGTGACCGGCAGAAGAATTGATATCCACGGCGCAGTGAGCGTGTCCATAACAGTCACCGCTGAAAAGCTGAGGTCAGTGATATCCGATGTATTCGGCTGCGGAGTGCTCCTTAAAAAGCAGCAGATAACCTGCCCGTCTCCGGAGATATACGCCGAGAAAAGAGTGACCGTCTCGGAGAGGATAGATATAGGCTCGGAAAAGCCTCCCATTTCGGATATACTGCGGAGCAGTGCTATCGTGCTCACCTCGGAAAACAAGGCTATCGCCAATAAGCTGGCAGTCAAGGGAGATATCAAGGTGAACATGCTCTACAGCTGCCGCGGGGAGACGGACGATACCTCCCAGCCCGAAGCTATGCAGTTTACGGTGCCCTATTCGCAGATAATGGACATGGACGGACTGGACGACCGATACGATGTTCGTTCCACGGTAACTGTATCCGGCTGTGAGCTGCGCCCCGAATCGGAGGACAGCAGCGGCGAGGCCCGTTCTGTGGAGTGCGAGGTCATACTGCTCATCACCTGCACGGCGGAGCGCTACTCGGAGATATCCGCTGCCGCAGACGAGTTTTCCACTGCCTGCGCCACAGCTCACAAGACCGAGAATATCCGTATACCCTGTCGTCCTCGGAAAATAGACCAGACCCGCACAGTCAAGGGCACCGCCGAACAGCACGACGGAACTATCGACCGTGTATATGATGCATGGTGCGAGGTGACCGCCTGCGATACTGTCCGAGAGGAGGACGGTAGCCTCACTGCAGTAGGGAAGGTGCTTTTGTGCTGTATGCTGGCGGGGAGCGGCGGCGAGCCTGTCATAAGCACATCAGACGTTCCCTTCCGTTTTGAGAATATCGGTTCAGAGAGCTGCTCGCCGGACGCAGTGACCGATATCGAAGCAGTTCCGCTGTCGGTGTCCTATAGCCTGACCTCGGACAATACCGCCGAGATAAAGGCAGAGCTGCGCTTTTCCGGCGAGGTCCGTGACCATTTCCGTTTTGACGGAATTACCGAGATAACCGCCGACGAGGATACTCCACTGACTGCGGAGCAGGACGTTTCAGTGAAGCTGTACTTTGCGAAAAAGGGCGAGGACCTCTGGGAGACAGCT
>CAMEYZ010000207.1 GCA_945947715.1 uncultured Clostridia bacterium
TATGCTCGAAAATCCGCACGCATATCCTATGTGGACAGGTTCTAAAAATCTAATTTGCGCAGGCAAAGGAAAGGAACACATTATATGAAAAGAACTATTGCTGCCGCAGCAGCGGTGCTGCTTGTTATGAGCATGTTTACTGGCTGTGGAAAGAAAAACCAGAATAATGCTGCTCAGTCGGAGACCACATCGGCTGTATCGGAGACCACCCAGACAACCACCCAGACAAGCGAGACTATGACGGAAAGCTCTTCTTCCGAAACAAGTCAGGAGACCTCTGGAGAGCCTGTTGAAACGGTAAATCCGCTTAATCATCTGGCAGAGGCCGCTCTTGCTGTGGGAGAATGGCCTGCTATGGCTGAGGTCACAGACGAGAATATCCTCTCGGATTATTTCCTGCTGGACAAGAACAATCAGAACTATAAAAATCTGATAGTGATGCAGTGTCCCATGAGCGCCAACATGAGCGAGCTTATCATCATCGAAGCCGAGGACACCTCCGCAGCTGCCGACGATCTTAAGGAACGCCGCAAAAAGGCACAGGAGACCGATGCTTTTTATCCTGCCGACGAGGAAAAGGCTAAAAATGCCATTGTGGGCACTTCGGGGGACTATGCTTACTATATCTTAAGCTCCGAGCCCGAAAAATCTGAGGAAGCAATACTCATGTCCATTGAGTGAAAAACAGGTGCCGGATAGATATAAGTTATCCGGCACTTTATTTAGAAAGGCAATAGAATGGAACAGAAAAAACATGATCCCTATGCGGATTGTCCGCCGTATTTATCGGAATATCTGCGGTATCTGCGAATTATCAAAAACCGCTCTGAAAAGACTATCGAAGCCTATTTCCGCGACCTGCGGATATTTCTGCGATACATAAGATTTACCACCGAGGACCTGCCCGAGGATATGAGCTTTTCGGAAATACCCATAAGGGATATTCCCTTTGAAAGGGTGAGAGATGTCACCCTTGTACAGATATATGATTTTCTCGATTTTGAGGCGCTTGACTGCCAGAACAACGAGCGCACAAGAGCTCGGAAGATATCTGCCCTTAAGGGCTTTTATAAGGCGCTGTGCAATAATAAGCTCCAGAGCTATCATTCGGATAATAATCCTGTGGAGTTCACTGAAACGCCCTCTATCAAAAAGACCAAGCCAAAATATCTTGCTCTTGATGACAGCAAAAAGCTCCTTGAAAACGTCCCCGACGATGCCTCCAACGATTATGTCCGGGATTACTGCATCATCACTCTGTTCATTAACTGCGGCATGAGACTTTCCGAGCTGGTGGGGCTCAACATCGGAGATATCGACTTCAACGATAACACCATGCGTATCCTCGGAAAGGGCAACAAGGAGCGGATACTCCATATAAATCGTGCCTGTCTGGATACTATCAACGATTATCTTGCTGTACGTCCTGAATCGGAGGAGGAGCCAAACGCTCTGTTTTTAAGCAGACTCGGCAGACGCATCAGCCGACGCCGGGTTCAGCAGATAGTGGAAAATGCACTGAAGGCAAGCGATCTTGATAACAGGGGACTGTCTGTCCATAAGCTGCGGCATACTGCGGCAACTCTTATGTATCAGCACGGAAACGTGGACCCTCTTGTGCTCAAAGAGATACTGGGACACCAAAGCACTGCTACTACGGAAATTTATACTCACATTGTTAATAAAAATATCCGAGATGCACTTGATGCCAATCCTCTTGCAAACGAGACCAAGGAACATAAGAAAAAGCCTCCAGAATCGGACAAATAAAAATCGGGTGCGGAAGAAATTTCCGTACCCGATTTTGCTGTAATTATTCGTCTGCTTTCAAGGCCTTCTGCTCGGTCTTGTATTTGAAGAACTGGAGACCTGCGATTATTGCTCCGCCGATGATGAAGGCGATGATATTGAAGGTGCTAAAGGTCATGGCGGGCTGAGGCTCGTCCAGCGTTTCTGGGCCACGTACAATGGCAAACAGTGAGCCTGCCATCATGCCGAGGATAAAATACATCATTGCGCAGCGGTGCTTTTCCAGGGCTGCCTTTATCAGCCGGATAACGAGAACTACTCCGGCAACGATGCCCAGTCCCATGGCGATGATAGTCCCTATGCCGCTGAAATTCAGATGCAGCAGATCCTTTACCGCTGTAATTATCGGCATGTATACTCCGAATATGAGCATTATGGTGGAGCCGGAAATTCCGGGGAGGACCATGGCACAGACTGCTATCGCTCCGCAGACAAAGAGGAAGATATATTCCGCTGCAGAGGGCGCCGAAAGATCAAGTCCGCTCCCGCCGCCTACCGGATTGAACAGAGTGATAAGCACCACAAGGGCAATTCCCGGTATGGCATACAGTGCCTTCACATAGTTTTCGGAAAGGGTAGCTTTCTCCTCCTTTACCACAAGGGGGATAGAAAAGATGATAAATCCCATGAACAGGGAGGATACCCAGTATATCCTTTCGGTGAAAAGCGTTGCAAGCACAGTTACTGCCACCGCAAAGCCTATCACCCAGCCGATGCCAAGCTTGATAAGAAAGATAAGTGCGTCCTTGCGCGCGGAGTTGTCCTTTCCGGTCAGGGCGCTCAGGGAAGCTATGAACTTGTCGTATATTCCCATGATAAAGGCGATAGTTCCTCCGGAAACTCCGGGAACGCTGTCTGCCAGCGCCATTAAAAATCCGTTTACTGCTATCAGAAGATTTTTCATTTTGTCATTCCTTTACTTTATTAGATGATTTTGTATTTATTATATACCAAATCCTCTGATAATGCAATAGCAAATTTCTTGATTTATGTTAAAATAATTTATAAAGCTTGTTAAAAAATACAACGAAAATATCGCCGCTATTTTCGTACAGCCGGAAAACTATCATCTCGTCGGCGTTCATAATATTATAGCAGCGCTCGTAGACAATGGCGTACAGTATGAACATTATCACCGCCAGCACAAGCATTATCACTGTCAGAAAAACTGCGCGGCGGATAAATTCCTTTGAGGTCATGTCAAGCACTTTCATTTTCATCTTTCCTTTATTTTTTCAGATCAAGCAGAAGCTTCGAAAGAGATTTTCCTATGAGCTGTCCCGAATATTTTGCCTGTTCCAGTGTATTTGCGTGTCCGCCTACCTCTATGAGCAGCGAGCCTGGGGTCAGGTCCTGATTGTAATGACGATAGTCGAACAGCACAGGACGGGTCAGCGTGGGATAATCGCTTTCCAGGCGGCTCTGCAGGGCACAGGCAAACTTGAAATTATCGGTGCAGTTTGGCATATCCATAGTGCCATCGTCGCAGCCGCAGATTATCATCACCTGTGCTGCTTTTTTGCCGTCTATTTCGGTAACGGGAGCTATCCTGTCTCCGTCCTTTTCAATGGCGTCCCGGTGGATATCCAGCACCACCTTCACCGACGGGTACTGTTCAAGGATATTCTGGACAGTCTCACGGCTTCGGTCATAGGAGCCGTTATAGTCAGGATAGTCATGGACGGTGGTATCGTGAATGACGCCAATGCCGCTCTGATAGAGCTGATAGGTTATCTCATTGCCTATGACGGTCATGTTCTGCTCGCTGTCGAGAACACGGCTGCTGCGATTGAGGTCGTAATATTCCCGCTCGCAGGGCTCGTAGCATTCGGTGGTGTGGGTGTGCATGATGAGCACCTCGGGCTCTCCGTCGGCAGTTATCTCAAAAGCAGGAGGCTGCTCAGCAAGGCTTAGCAGCTGGGAGTTGTCCATGGAGGTGATGTTTCTGACCTGACCGCCATTCGGGAGGTCGAT
>CAMEYZ010000208.1 GCA_945947715.1 uncultured Clostridia bacterium
CCGCCTCGTTATATTGAGTATATGAAACAAGTCCTGATTTATCGGTTATAACGGCAGGAGCTTTTTTTTTGCGGCGGAGCTCAGACAGCTCCGAATTATCATCGCCGTAGGGGCTGTCCTCCTCTGCCTTTTCGGAGAAGGTACGTCCCGGACCAGCGGATCTTTCCATTTCAGAAACGACCTCATCAAAGGCTTCAGAGGCTGCAGATGCACGTCTTTCGGACTTGCTTGTCACGCCTAAGCCACGGCGCTTGAGCTCATCGTATTTCCGTTGAAATTCGTCCTGTTCTTCCTCGGCGATTCTGTTTTTCCGCCTTTTGGGCGCCTTTTTAGTGCTGTCTGATTTTTCCTCAATAACAGGCGCAGCACTGTTATCAGCTTCTTTGGAAGCGGGAATGGTTTTTATCTCCTGAGTAGTTGAAGCGCTCATAGGAGCTTCCAAGGAATTGACCGCCTCTCTGAACATTTCTGAAAGTGATTCCTTTTTCCCTGAGGACGAAGCCCGAGCTTCTTCCTCGGCGGCAAGTTTTTCCATAGCCTTGGAAAATTCGGCTATTTTGCGTGCCTTGTCCTCCTTGCGGCGTTTTTCCTCGTCGATAACGTCCTTGTAGTCGTTGCCCAGATATTTGTGCTCATAGTCGCCGCTGATGATCTCCTTTTTGATAAGCTCCATGCGGCGCTTTTCCATTTCGGGCTCATAGGGCTCCTGTTCTATTTCGGGGTAGCCGTTCAGTATCGAATCGAGGTCAAATTCCGAAGAGGTCTCCTCATTATATTCATTCAATAATTCGTCAAGTGAAAATTTATCGTCCGACAATGTTCGTCCTCCTTATTATTCACCTAAAGTATTGCTTTATTTTTTCACAGTGTTTCTCTGGCGAACAGCCTCGTACATGAAGATGCCTGCTGCCACAGAAGCATTAAGAGAAGTTATTTTTCCGTTCATGGGCAGACTTAAGAGATAGTCACATTTTTCTCTGATAAGACGTCCCATTCCGAAGCCCTCAGAGCCGATGACCAGTCCTACAGCGCCTGTCATGGAGACCTCGGTGTAGCTTTCGCCGGAAGCGTCAGTGCCGTATATCCACACGCCGTTTTCCTTAAGCTCGTCGATAGCCGCTCCCAGATTGGGAACTCTTGCCACAGGCACCCAGCTTGCTGCACCTGCGGAGGTCTTATTTACGGTGAAATTCAGCGAAGCACTTCTTCTTTTGGGAATGATAACTCCGTCAGCCCCCGCAGCTTCTGCGGTACGTATGATAGCGCCCAGATTGTGAGGGTCCTCTATCTCATCGCAGATTATGATAAAGGGTTCGGTGCTCTTCTGCTTTGAGATGTTGAGAATATCCTCTACTGAAACATATTCCGCACATGCTCCCACAGCGATGCAGCCCTGATGTGAAGCTCCCTGAGACATTGCAGTGAGCTTTTGGTCGCTGACCTGTTTTATAACGATGCCCCTGTCCCGTGCCATGCGGGATATCATACCGATAGACCCGCCTGCCTCAGCGTTGACGAACAGCGTATCTATAGGCTTATCCGCTTTAAGCGCCTCGATGACTGGATTTCTTCCGATGATAAGTCCCTTGTCCTCGGGAGCCTCTTCGTCATAGCGGCGTCCGAAGTCCCTGTCGCGGGAGTATTCCTCGTCCTTATCGAAGGATTTTTTTCCGTCATATCTGCGTGGGGAGCTGTCCGTGTACTGACCGCGACGTTGACGGGAGCTGCCCCGTGACTGTGCGCCGTAACGGTCATTTTTCTTTTTATTATAATCGTTCATAAAATACCTTCCCGAAAAAAGCATAAAAATTCATAATATCTATTATACTATATAATTCGTTAAATTGCAATATTATTTCAGAAAATTTACAAAAAAATATCAAATTGAATTTTTAAAAACGCTCGTTTGATTTTCAGAAACGTTCCTAAAAATATTCATAAAGCTCTTTTTTCCGCAGAGGAGTATATGGCTTTCCAAGACGCAGCTGTGCATTTTCTGAGAGCAAAATATCTGATTTATCCGTGGGTTTAGTGCCCTCTTTCTCTGTTAGTTTTTGCGTAAATATGGATTATCACACATATTTACATCGTTAAAATATCATATCAGGAAAAACAAGCACAAGAACATTATCGTACCTGCTACTCCGCAAAGAATGTGTTCCGCACATGAAAGTAATAATAAGAACCTGTCCACATAGGCGTATACGCACGTCTTTTCGGCAAATTTTGCCGCAGACTGCGTTAAAAATTCTTGCCTTGTCTGCAACAAAATTATGCTCGAAAATCCGCACGTATATCCTATGTGGACAAGTTCTAAGAATTTTAAGAACATAACCGTTGCAAGTCGGGATTCTTTATATATTATATCATACAATCTCTACAATGTCTATGTGAGTTATCTTAAAATGTGAGTGCTTTAAAAGGCAGATCATGTATAGTTTTGTCATTTTTGTTAATTGAAGGGCGAAAAAGTTTAATTATATATGCATTATGATGAAATTCTACTAAACCTATTGATAAAGTAGAATTTAAGGCGTATTATATAAATATAAACCAACAAACATAGTAGGTTAATACATTTTGAAAGGGTAATTATTATGCGAATGCTGTTTTGCTGTTGTATGTGTATAGGGCAGATGTGAACCGGGTCAAAATTATCCTTAACACCGTTCGCATTTGCTTTATTGTGCTGCATATGCGAACAGCTTGAATATGTTTTTGAAGCTGTTTCATCTTTATAATGAAGCAGCTTTTTTGATTGGTGGTGACAAAATGGCTGTACAAAACGAAGAATTTTCGGAGGCTGTTGAGATCATACGAAAAGAATTGAATAAAATGAAATTCGGTTCAATAACGATAATGATTCAGGACGGTCATATAGTTTCCGTCGAAAGCACCGAAAAATATAAAGTCAAATTGAACAGTGATAAAACTGACCGGAACGCCGGAGGTTTTAAACGTTAAGCAGATCTACGTTTAAAGCCTCCTTATTTTTTTGTAAGGAGGGGTATAATGACAATTCTCGATCTCATAGGAAATACGCCCCTGCTGAGCCTTGACCTTGACGGACTGAAAAGGGGAGTGAAGCTGTACGCCAAAGCGGAATTTTTGAACATCGGCGGCTCGGTAAAGGATAGGGCAGCAAAGGCTATGCTCCTGCAGGGCATCGAAAGCGGCAGGCTCACAAAGGATAAGACCGTTATCGACGCCACCAGCGGAAACACGGGGATTTCCTATGCAATGCTGTGCTCCGCACTGGGGTATAGGGTGCGGCTCTGCATACCTGCTAATGTTTCTCCGGAGCGCAAGGCATATATGAAAGCCTATGGGGCGGATATTATCGAAACATCGCCCCTTGAAGGCATAGACGGAGCATATAACGAGGTGCAGCGTATCATCTCGGAAAACCCCGACACATATTTTTATCCCGACCAGTACAGCAACAATGAAAACTGGCTTGCTCATTACAACGGTACGGGAAAGGAAATTCTGTCACAGACGGGCGGCAGCATAACTCACTTTGTATCGGGAACGGGCACGGCAGGAACGTTCACAGGCTGCGTTAAGCGGCTGAAGGAATATAACAGCAAAATAAAAGCGGTGATGATGCGTCCCGATTCTCCATTTCACGGAATAGAGGGGATAAAACATCCGTCGGCTCATGTCAGATCAAGCTTTTTTTATGAAGCTCTTGCCGATGAAACGGTCGATATCTCCACCGAGGAGGCTTATGAAATGACAAAGCTCCTTGCACGGAAGCACGGACTTTTCGTGGGTATAAG
>CAMEYZ010000209.1 GCA_945947715.1 uncultured Clostridia bacterium
TTACCGAGGATAATTCCTTCGGTACCCATGAGTTTTTCCGTCTGTGTGAGCTGGTGGGCTGTGAGCCGTACCTTGCGCGAAGTCTGGGCAGCGGCACTATCGAAGAGCTTTCACAGTGGGTGGAGTACATCACGCTGGAGGGTGGCTCTCCTATGTCCGAGCTTAGAAAGAAAAACGGCAGGGAAAAGCCCTGGAAGCTTAAATATTTAGGAATAGGCAACGAAAACTGGGGCTGCGGAGGAAGCATGCGCCCTGAATATTATGCGGACGAATATCGTCGTTATCAGAGCTTCTGCAAGAATTATTCGGGAAATGAGCTGTTCAAGATTGCCTGCGGTCCTAACGCAAATGATTATTACTGGACCGAGACCATAATGAAAAATCTGAACAAATATCATACGAAGGGCATCTCGCTACACTACTACACTGTTCCCACAGGCGACTGGTCTCACAAGGGCAGCGCGCTTGAATTTGACAGCGAGCTTTATTATGCCACTATCTCAAAGACCCTGTATATGGACGAGCTCATAACCCGTCACACGGCTATAATGGACAGATATGACCCTGACAATGATATCGGCCTTATTGTGGACGAGTGGGGCTGCTGGTACGATGTGGAGAAGGGTACTAACCCGGGCTTCCTCTATCAGCAGAATACGATGCGGGACGCTATTGTGGCTGCCTGCAATCTGAACATATTCAACAGGCACAGCGGCCGTGTTATCATGGCAAATCTTGCTCAGGCGGTAAATGTGCTTCAGTCGCTCATTCTGACCGAGGGAGAAAAAATGGTGAAAACACCTACATATCATGTTTTCGACCTGTTCAAGGACCATCAGGACGGTGAGCTTGTTTACTGCTTCTCCACCAATGAGGAGGCAGGCGATAAGGATAAGGTGCCGCTTATTTCAAGCTCTGCTTCCGTAAAAGACGGTGTGATGACTATTACCTTAGCAAACTGCTCCCTTGATGACAGTGCGGAAATATCCTGCGATATAAGAGGCTTTAAAGCTGAGGCTGCCTCTGCACGAATCCTCACAGGAGAGGTCCATACCTGCAACGATTTTGACGAGCCTGACAGGCTCACTCCTGCCGAATATCCCGTAAAGCTTGAAAACGGTTTTCTCACCGCAGAGCTTCCGCCCTGTTCGGTGGTTTGCGTGACAATAAAATGAACAGGCCCTTCTGCAAAAGATGCTTTTTCGCCGAGCTTGACAGAGATGGCATATACAAAGAAATATCTGAGATGATAGCTGCCCTGCCCGAAGAAAGGCGCGTCAGCGACGAGGAATATCGCCGACGTCTGCATATCTGCGGAGAGTGTGAGCTTCTGGGCGAGGGCACCTGCGGAAAATGCGGCTGCTTTGTGGAGCTTCGTGCTGCTAAAAGGGATATGCACTGCCCCTCCGAAGAACGGTTCTGGTGATATTCCCCAATTTTTCTGCTTTATACTTTCATTGACATGTTACTTTTATTATGTTATACTAAAATGGTCGGGATTCTGTATGATTCGACAAAAGCCGACATAGTTATTTGATAAAACCAGCGAGGTATAACCATATGAAAGTGATAGTTATAGGCGGTGTTGCGGCGGGTACAAAGGCTGCTGCAAAGCTAAAGCGTGAGGACCCTTCTGCACAGGTGGACATTTACACCAAAAGCAGAGATATTTCCTATGCAGGCTGTGGGCTGCCGTATTATGTGGGCGGAGATATCGAAACGAGAGATGAGCTTATCGTAAACTCTCCTGAAAGATTTTCTGTTCTTACAGGCGCAGCGGTACATACGGGACAGGAGGCTGTAAGTGTTGATATCAAAGCCAAGACTGTAATCCTCCGCGACCTTTCAAAGGGGACGGAATACTCCGAAAAATTTGATAAGCTTATAATTGCCAGCGGTGCGGAGCCTGTTATCCCTGATATTCCGGGATCGGGTCTTGACGGAGTATTTACTGTCCGTACTCCCGACGATGCTATCACCATAAGAGACTATATTGAAAAGAATGGCTGCAAAAAAGCCGTTGTTGTGGGTGCAGGCTTTATCGGAATGGAAATGGCTGAAAATCTGGCGGCGAAAAAGCTGTCGGTCACCGTTGTTGATATGATGAGTCAGATACTTCCCAACGTTCTTGACCCCGAAATGGCAGGCTTTGCTGCGAGGAAATTGCGCAGGAACGGAACAAGGATAATGACGGGCACCTCCGTTTCGGCAATAAAGGGCGAAGCTGCCGCAGCTGCTGTTGTGACAAGTGCTGGTGAGCTGTCTGCCGATATCGTTATTTTAAGCATCGGTATCCGTCCTGCAACGGCATTTCTTGAAAATACGGGCATCGAAATGATAAAGGGTGCTGTTGTCGTTGATGAATATCAGAAGACAAATCTTGACGATATATATGCGGTGGGCGACTGTGCAATAGTAAAAAATCTTGTCACGGGTGAGGCACAGTGGTCAGCTATGGGCTCTACCGCAAACATCACCGCAAGATGCCTTGCAAGGACATTGACAGGAACTGCTGCCGCATACAAGGGCTGTCTTGGAACAGGAGTCGCAAAACTTTCCGATACGCTTAGCGTAGGCCGCACTGGACTTTCCGAGGAGCAGGCCGAAAGGGCAGGCTTTGACGTGGTAACAGCAGTATGCGTGAGCGATGACAAGGCACATTATTATCCAGACGCGTCCACATTTGTGACAAAGCTTATCGCAGACAGGAAAGGCGGAAAGCTGCTGGGGCTCCAGGTGCTTGGCAGCGGAGCTGTTGACAAAATGACCGACATTGCCGTTGTGGGCATTTCAGCAGGACTTAAGGTTAGCGATTTTGATACAATGGATATGGCATATGCTCCGCCCTTTTCCACTGCTATACATCCATTTGTTCAGGCGTGTTATGTTCTTGAAAATAAAATGAGCGGCGCCTTTGAGACGATTACTCCTGCAGAGTATCTTGCGGGAAAGGCAAAGGGTTACCGTGTTATTGATGTTCAGCCTCAGCCTAAAATATTCGGCGCGAAGTGGGTTGACCTTGGAAAGGTAAACGGCGAGATAGAGGGCATCAGCAAGGACGAAAAGCTGCTGCTTGTATGCACAAAGGGCAAGAGAGGATATTTCCTGCAGAACAGACTGAAATTCTTCGGCTACACTAATACTAAGGTCCTTGAAGGCGGTGAGTACTTTAACACTGTCAAGGTGGAAAATGCGTCGGGAACGATCTCTCAGGAGGAGGTAAAGCGTGTCAAGGCGCTGGGCTGTCTTAGGGACAAGCGCTACGATGATATTTTCAATGTGCGTGTCATCACCAGAAATGGCAAGATAACAGCTGCCGAACAGCATATTATCGCACAGGCAGCAGAAAAGTACGGCAACGGCGAGGTCACTATGACATCCCGTCTCACCCTGGAGATACAGGGCGTACATTTTGCCGATATAGATGAGATAATCGCATTTCTGAACGAAAACGAGCTTATGACCGGCGGAACAGGCTCTATTGTGCGGCCTGTGGTTTCCTGCAAGGGTACTACCTGTCAGTACGGTCTTATCGACACCTTCGGACTCAGCGAGAAGATACATGAGCGTTTCTTTATCGGCTACCATGATGTGACGCTTCCACATAAGTTCAAGATAGCTGTGGGCGGCTGTCCCAACAACTGTGTAAAGCCTGACCTTAATGACATTGGTATCGTTGGACAGCGTATGCCCGTACCTGAGCTTGACAAGTGCAGAGGCTGCGGAAAATGTCAGGTGGAGCTAAATTGTC
>CAMEYZ010000210.1 GCA_945947715.1 uncultured Clostridia bacterium
GCGGATTATCTCCGCCACATATGCTCCTGAATTAAGTCCGAATGCCAGCACGGCAACGAAAAGCTTATTAATATTGACCGATCCGAACACAACAAAGTAGATTATCAGAAGCTGGACAACAACAGGCGTTCCGCGGATTACCGTCAGATACACCTTGCATATAAAGTTAAGTATCTTAAGATGTCCCGTTTTATCATGGGTCGTTCTGATGATAGCGGTTATCAGACCGAGCACCATTCCTATGATAACGGCAAATAATGTGATAGTGAGCGTGTTTTTCAGACCGTCGGTCAGGAATTTCCAGCGGTCGTCCACGATAAAGGTCTTGTACAGTACATCAAGGATCTCATTCATTTTGCAAATTCTCCCCGCCCATTAGATCAGTCTTTTCTGACGATAACTACCTGTGTTGCAGTAGTATAGGGGTCGGAGAAGTTTACGTTTTCAAGTCTTTCCTCAGTAACGGTCATACCTGCAACGCCCACGTCTGCCTTGCCGGAATCAACTGCTGCGATAATGGAGTCGAAGGACATGCTGTCGATAACCAGCTCCATGCCCAGCTTATCGCATACAGCCTGCATCATATCAGCGTCGAAGCCTACAACAGTATCGCCGCTCATGCTCTCATAGGGAGGGAACTCAGGGTTTGTAGCCATAATGAGCTGACCGTTGCTGCGGTCCACGTCCTCGGGAGAGGTGTAGGGAGACTGTCCTGCTTCATCGCCTATCCAGTTAGCCTTGATAGCATCGAGAGTGCCATCAGCCTGAAGCTCTGCGAGAGCTCCATTTATCTGCTCGGTGAGCTCATCGTTACCCTTCTTGATAGCGATAGCGTATTCCTCAACTGCGAATGCGTCGGGAAGTATCTTAAGGTCATCGTTATTTTCAACGAACACCTTTGCGGGCTCGTTGTCGATGATAACAGCGTCTACCTTGCCCTGCTTGAGAGCCTGTACAGCATCAGCTCCCTTGTTGTAGCGCTCAACAGTAGCGCCCTCAACGTCGCCAGCGTAGATATCGCCTGTTGTGCCGAGCTGAACGCCGATAGTCTTGCCATTGAGGTCGTCAATGGAGTTTACGGTATTTGCGGGAACGGAGCTTCCGCATGCGGTAAGAGCGCAGAAGCTCATAATGCAGAGAGCTGCAGCGGATTTTTTCAGATTCATAGTTTTTTTCTCCTTAAAAATATATTATTCGCGCAGATGCGCTTACATCAAAAAGACGTTCCGTTACAAAAGCGAAACGTCTTTGTTCAGGCTGAAAAATATGCGGACCAGATCAGAAATAAAGATCGATCTTCTTGCCTTCGGACTTGCCGTTGATAACATAATAAGCAGCGTTTTCCTCGGGCTTTATGTATACCTCTACAGACTCGGGAGCAGCGCCGCCCTCAGCGGAATTAGCTGCGATAACGTCCTGAAGAATGTTCTTGACGTCGATCTGACCGTTTCTGTACTCAACATATACCGATGATTTTACCTCTGCCTTTACTTCTTTTTTCTCAGCTGTCTTTGTGGCAGCCTTCTTAGTGGTGGAAGCTGCTGTCTTTGATACTGTGCCTTCTGTTTTTCTCGAAGCCATACTGATAACCTCCATTTTTAATTCGATCGTCTGATGTGCCTATATATAATTTTATTCGCATAACGCATAAAAATATATATTATTTTAACACCTATATTATATATAGATTTTTTCACTTTGTCAAGAATTTATCAATAAATTCTTTGTTTTTCACATGAAAAAACTTCTCAAAGTGCCAATTAGTGTGATAATTGACGAAAAACAGCTGTCACTGCATTGACTCAGGTTGGATAAGCTCGAAATCGAGGCTTATGATATCCAGTCCGCCCTGTGCAAAATAGAGCCTCATCGTCATAAAGCGCGAGAAGAAGAAGGTGTCCGTTTCAAAAGCTACAGGAGCGCCGCCTGTGCCGTTCCAGGTGAAGGTGCCTATGGACGAGCCCATGCAGAACACCGTCACAGGAAGCTGTGCAGTCTCACTTGCATTCGATGAAGCGGTTATCTTCACCTTGTATCTGCCGAAGGTAACGACGTCCAGTCCGAAAGCATAGGAGCCTCCCTTTGTGACGCGGATATTTTCTCCCGACAGCGAAGCCTTCCCGTCCACCTTGAAAAATTCCACAGTGCCCTCGTTGGTCTCGCCCTCCTCGGGACGGTTTATCAGCTCTATCTCGTCCGCTGTGCCGAGCATGCGCTTCATTGCCATGCTGTTCATCACAAATCGGCAGATATCCGCTGCGTTTCTCTGGAGCTCTCCCCTTGTGATGAAGCCGTTTTTCAGCTCTTCGAGAGTATTTCCTTCCTGCTTTTCACCGTCGGCGCAGACCATGTACAGGTCATTGCCTGCAGCTGCCATTGCGGCAAAGTCTGTCAAAGAAGGCTCTCCGTTTCTTCTATTCACAGCAGCCCACCAGTCGGTCATAACAACACCGTCAAAGCCCCATTCACCGCGGAGGATAACTGTATTCAGATCGTACCTTCCCGCAGTCCAGAGTCCATTTACAGGACCGTAGGTAGTCATAACGGAATCGGCGCCGTTCTTCACGGCTATCTCAAAGCCTCTGAGATATATTTCGCGGAGAGCTCTCTCGGATACGATAGCGTCGGCAGTTCTTCTGCAGGTCTCCTGATTGTTTCCACAGAAGTGCTTTATGGTGCCCGACACTCCCGACATTTTAAGTCCTGTAAGCTGTGCCCATGCGATGATGCCCGTAAGATAGGGGTCCTCGGAGAAATACTCGAAATTTCTGCCATTTAAGGGGTGGCGGTGGATATTCATTCCAGGTCCCAGCAGACAGTCCACCTTGTTGACGGTCATTTCCTCGCCCAGATATGCAAAAAGCTCGGTCATAAGCTTTGTGTTGAAGGTGGAAGCCAGCAGTGTTCCGTTTGGCAGACTGAACGCCTTGGTACCGCAGTCCAGTCTCATTCCAGAAGGACCGTCATCACAGCATACACAGGGTATGCCAAAGCTTTTGAGCTGTTCGGTAACGCCTCCGAATGCCGCAGCCGTTCCCGGAGTTACTTTGGGACTTCCCATGCCCTCGCCTCTGATTATCGCCGCAAGGTCCTCGTCGGAAAGCTGTGCGATAAATTCGTCCATGGAATTTTTCCCGGAAAGCACATCCGCAAGCTTTATGCCCTTGTCGCCAGTGTATGGAAGTTCCTCGGGCAGAGCAGCTTTTCTGACCACGTTTTCGTCATAGCTCATAAGAGGAACGTCCTCGAAAACGAGTCGTCCGTTATCCGACTTCATTCTCTGGAATTTCTCAACGGGAGCCATTGCCGAGCTGCACTCACGAACCACCTTAAGCTCATTGAGAACATACTCCCCTGCCTTTTTGCAGCTGTGAGAATCGGTGCCGATATAAAAGCCGTATGCGCCCTCTTCAAGTACATAGCAGAAGCGATTTCCTGTAACGCCCGAATCGTCGTAGGAGCAAAGCTCATTGATATTCACAGACAGAGTGAGAGTCTGTTCCGCGCCGGGCTTAAGGCTGTCGGTTTTCTCAAAGGCGCAGAGCTGTCTTGCAGGCTGTCCCAGCCTTCCGCAGGGAGCGGAATAGTACAGCTGAACTACCTCCTTGCCCTCATATTTGCCGGTGTTTTTCACCGATACGGTAAACCTTGCGGACACATCATCAATATCCGCCTTTATGACGCTGATGTCAAAGCTCGTATATGACAGGCCGAATCCAAAGGGAAACATCAC
>CAMEYZ010000211.1 GCA_945947715.1 uncultured Clostridia bacterium
GCTTGACGAAAAGGCTGCAGGTAAGTATATCAAGCAGGGTCAGGAGCTTGTTAAGCAGTATCCTCAGCTCCAGCATTATTCTTCTGGCAGGTCTGTTCTTATGAACTGCATTCAGGATAGGAATTATTCTATCGAAAAGAGATTCCTTCTTATGAATTTCACTATCAAGACAATGCAGAATATGATCGAACAGGGCAAGGACAGCGAGGTGCCTAAGTTTGTGGGCTCCTTCTTTGGCCATACCGACAGAAGCGATATCATTGATTTCTTCAAGGGCATCACACCTAATTTCGCATTTAGCTGCATTGACGCAGTTTCAATGATCAACAGCCTTCCTGATACTCCTAAGTTCAAGCCTGTAAAGGAAAAGTTCCTGGAAAGACTGGGCTATGCAAAGGATGGCTCCGATTTGATGTCTCGCCCATTTGAGTCCTTCAAGGATAGCTATCTCGAAATGAAGCGCTGGTTCTATGAGAGCTATCTTAAGCAGGGCAAGGAGGACAGCAAGGAATACTATCTTGAAAATGTTATGATAGGCTTTATCTGGTCCATGAATATGCCCTTCTCAGATTTCTCCAAGAACATGTGGGATAACTTTGCTTTCTTCAATATTCTCTTCAATGCACTTAAGGTGCTGCTTACCGTTTACGTTACCGAGGAGAATGGTGATGAAGGCTTTGTAGAGGCTGTATGTGCTCTGGACGAGTCCCTCAGAGCTGTAAACAACGGCCTTGTAAGAGTTACTATTGATTCGCTGGATAAGCGCGGCTTCAATACAAATGGCGATATGGCAGTTCTTGCAATGAGCTGATACATGTGCAATTTTTGAAAGATCATTGATTTTTCAATATACCTCCGTTTTCGGGGGTATATTTTTTAACGGGTGCGCTCTTTGTGCTGCTGTTAAGGGCGCAGCTGCTTTCCATGAATAAATAAAGGTGGTATGGATATTGGATAATACGCCTGCACACGTTCTTCCTGCGGTCAGAGAAATTATTAACGAGGTAAAAAAGGTCATCGTGGGAAAGGACGAGGTCATTATAAAAGCAATTCTCGCAATTATTGCGGGAGGTCATATTCTTCTGGAGGATATGCCCGGAGTGGGCAAGACTACTTTGGCAGTGGCATTTTCACGTGCTATGTCTCTGGAATGTCGCAGAATGCAGTTCACGGCAGATGTTATGCCCTCCGATGTTACGGGCTTCACTGTTATGAACCGCTCCACGGGAGCCTTCGAGTATCACAGCGGTGCTGCGGTCTGCAATCTTTTTCTCGCCGATGAGATAAACCGTACCTCCAGCCGTACACAGTCTGCGCTGCTGGAGGCTATGGAGGAGCATGCTGTTACGGTTGACGGTGTTACTCATCATCTGCCCGAGCCCTATATTGTTATTGCTACACAGAATCCTGTAGGCTCTGCGGGCACACAGCTGCTACCTGAATCGCAGCTGGACCGTTTTATGATACGTCTTTCCATAGGCTATCCCGATCCTGCAAGTGAGGCTCAGATACTGAAAAATAAGCGGTCTGCGGCTGATATAAACGATATAAGACCTGTTATAACCGCTGACCAGCTGCTGTCCATTCAAAAAATGACAGCCGATGTATATGCGGACGACAGGGTCTACAGATATATTGCGGACATCGCCGCCGCAACAAGAAGCTCTTCCGAAATAGAGCTTGGAATCTCAACAAGAGGTGCCATTGCGATATCTGCCATGGCAAAGGCTACCGCTGTGTTAAAGGGACGTGATTACGTCATTCCTGATGATGTAGACTATATACTGCCCTCAACGGCAGCACATCGTCTGGTACTCAGCTCCCACTCGAAAAATATATCCGATGCGGAAGCGGCTTTGAAAAATGCTGTATCTTCCGTTCGGGTACCTAAGCTTTGATTATGAAATTTTTATATCCGGTCATTCTTATCGTACTTGTTTTCTTTTTTATCCTGTACAATGATAATCTTTCTCTTATCATTCTGATAGCAGCTGCAGTATTTCCTGTTATCTTGCTGATCTCACTGCTTTGTGTGAGAAGAAGGATAAAAATGGAGATTATCCCGCCAAGCCCTCAGACCCAAAAGGGAGGAAGTGCTGATGCTGCGATAATCCTGAGAAATACATCGGTTTTGCCTGTGTCTGCTGCAAAGATGACCATTGTGTGCAGATATCTTCCTTTCGGCGAACAACAGCGTCAGCAGATCACGGTTCCTGTTCCCGCAAACGGAAAACAGACCCTTACAATAAAGCTCAGCTCCGAATACTGCCGCAGAGTGGAATGTACTGCGGAGCAGATAAGGATATATGACTTTCTTCATCTGTTTTCCATGAAGGTCAGAAGCTCCGACCTTTCCTTTGTATATACCGACTTTGTGCCGAACGGGGAGGCTTCTCTGGAGCCGGCTGTGCAGTCGCAGCTTTCGGTCAAGGAGAATGTCAGTGGTGAGGCAAATCTCGGGGCTGTCAGCTTCAACAAGCAGGAGTATGATGAGCTTCGGGAGTACCGCGATGGAGACAAGCTGAACCGTATCGCATGGAAGCTGAGCGGAAAAACGGGAGACGAGCTTATCGTTCGAGACAGCTCCTCGAAGAGCGAGCCTGTTTATCTGCTGCTTTTGGACATATACTCTGCCGAAGGAAGCCCGCGTACTGCAGACAGGCTGTGCGAGCTTTTCTATACAGCTGCGGATACGATGTGCAGCCATGAGATAATGTTCGACAGCTTCAAAGCGGACGGTACCCTTCTGGAGAATATCTCAGTGACGGACGGTTTTTCCGAATGTATTTCGGGAATATACGGAAATTATCACAGGATTGAAGATATTATTGAAAACAGCAAAAATAAAAGATATGACAAAATTGTGTATGTTACTGCGTCGGAGGAGAGAAGCTCAGTAAATTCAGCAATAAAGAAATTCGGCGCAAGAGATGCGGTGGTCATATATTCGCCTCATGAAAAAGTATAAACAGGGATAGCTATGAGAAATAAAACGAAAAACAGCGCAAAACAGAATATTTCCGAAATCGGCGCAGGTTTTACCGTCGGACTTCACATAGACGGTAGCGAAAGGACTGGGCTT
The DNA here is from genome assembly GCA_945947715.1 of uncultured Clostridia bacterium. Classification (GTDB taxonomy): domain Bacteria; phylum Bacillota; class Clostridia; order Oscillospirales; family Ruminococcaceae; genus RGIG4694. The sequence goes on from CAMEYZ010000211.1 coordinate 3,083, forward strand.
GCGGTCAGGCTGTTCAGAACTGTTCTGGCGATGCTTGGCACAGTGGGCTCGGTCATGTGCTTTCTTTCGGCTACAGACCCTGGTATAGGAGTTCTGCCTGTGCTTCTGGCAGCGTGTGCAGGAGTGCTGTGCTGTCTGGCGGCGACGTTTTTCAAAAGGGCTGGGAGCCTTATCATAAGCGGCGGATATGTTGTTACAGCACTTGCTGCCTTCAAGCTTCGTGAGGTATGTGCGCTGGGATTTCAATATCTGTTCAACAATTACTATTCCCTTATGAGTGCTGCTCTCCACGATGTGGAATTTTATGATATATCTGATTTTGGCGCCGATGAAAAGCTTAAGGGTGCGCTGACATTCATAGTTATCATAACTCTGCTTATTTCCCTGACAGTGGGACTGTTCATGGTTTACCGCACATCGGTGGTGGTCGTGTTTGCGGCGACCTTTCCTTTGTTTGAGGCTGTGCTGTATTTCGGGCTGGTTCCAGATTATATATATGCGGCGTTTGTCATTGCATGCTGGATAGGCTCTGCCGCTGCTGAAATATCGGAATTTCCCGTTTCGGGCAGGAGCAGGATACTTCCCACCTATGCAAAATCATCGGGACAATCGGCCATATGCT
>CAMEYZ010000212.1 GCA_945947715.1 uncultured Clostridia bacterium
CTGCCTCGGAAACGGTCATCGCCTGGGAATAGAAATACACGCCTGTTTCGATGCCTGCTTCGGAGGCGCCCTTCATGTATTCGTGAAAGCGGATATCCTCGTTGATAACTCCCGACTCATAGCCACGGTAGCCCACGCGTATCATGGCAAAGTCGATGCCAGCCTCCCTGACGGAAGCCCAGTCGATATCCTGCTGAAAATAGGACACGTCCACGCCCAGCTTTGAGGTAACTTCTCCATCCTCAGTGTAGTATTTGAAGTCTCCCACCTGACTTAGCGCGGAAAAATCAATATTCGAACGTGGGACATTTTCCAGAGCCTTGAGCCATATCCTGCCATAGGTGTAGTCGTTCATTTCCACAAAGTCCTTTGGGGTGAAATACTCGTACACTCGTGAAGACGCAGCTGCTATGTACTCCTCGTCCCTGCGGTATTCCTCGGAGACCCTATGGAGCTTTACTGACAGGACGATGATAATTACTGTCATAATGAGAAAAATTCCGACAGCGGAGAAAAATACTATCCTTCGCCGCAGAAGCTTCCTGTTGTTGTTCACTTCCATAATAATATTCCTTTAAGATAATATCAAAAAATCGGCAGTCAGCTGCCCGGAGCGACTGCCGAAATGATTTGTTATTTGCCGGTTGCCGGCTGTTTTTTTCTGCTGAAGATCTTCTGCACGGTATTGACCACTGCCCCGAAATTGATAAGGGCTACAAAGATAAAGCAGAGGATAAGCCACATAACGTACAGGCTGGACTGTCTTATAGAGAGCACGCACATTGTGATAAGCACGATAATATTGATAGTGGCGCGGAAGAAATCCACCTTGAAGAAGATGTATCTTCTTGCGTCGTAAATGCGTATCGCAAAGCATACAAAGTAGGATATGGCAGTTGCGATAGCCGCGCCATATGCTCCCAGCTTTGGCACGAGAAGTGCATTGAGTATGATGTTTGCTGCAGCTGCCGAAAATGCGGTGAGACAGCTGTTTTTCGATTTTTTCTTTACCGAATAGATGCTTGCGAGGAACTGGCAGAAGCACTGGAACACCATTGATACGATAAGTATTGTCGAGTAAAGCTCTGCGCCCTTGTAGGAGTCGTTTCCGATAAGGATATAGGTCAGCGGCTTTGCGATAAGGATAAGTCCCGCAGCAGCAATGAACATCAGCGAGGAATATGCACCGAAAACTGTCTTGTAGAACTTGCCCAGCGTGCGGCTGTCCTTTTCCTCAATGGAGGACATCTGCCATGCCTGGTAGAACATCGTAGTGACGAACATCACGAGGGTAGGTATCTTATGAGCAACGGAGTAGATGCCGTTGGTATCGCTGCCCACCATATTGATGACGAAGAGCCTGTCCGAATAGGAGGTTATCCACCACAGCAGATAGGTGGGTATAAGAGGCGCCGAGTATCTCAGCATCTCCTTGATAAGCCTTACGTCGATAAATTTCGTATCGAGAGACTTGTCCAGCCTTGCCATGACCATAAGGAAGCACAGCGACAGAAAGTCCGACACGATAAAGGACAGGATATATCCGTTGATGCCCATATCCAGCCAGAGCATGAATATGAGATTGCAGATAAACTGAGTCAGTGTGGTAAGTATACCGTCAATGGCAAAGAGCCGCACCAGACCCTTTGCACGGACCTGCTGAGAAGCCATGGAGCGGAAGCAGCTGAAATAGCAGTACGCATACAGCAGCATGGTATAGCCGTGATAAACGGAGGTAGAGTTCCATATAGGCGTTGTCAGGGCGAATATTGTCATGCCCAGCAATGTCATAATGTTGGCGGTGGTGTAGACCTTGCGCTTGTCGTAGGCCTTGTCCAGACCGAAGCGGATTATAGCGTCAGACATGGAGAACGTCACCACAGGCACAAGAACATTAAGAGTATTATACAGCAGGTCAGCTGTACTGTACTCCGCATTTGTCAGAGTGGCTGTGTACAGCTTTACAAGGAAAAAACTAAGGAGCTTGGCGCCGAACTGCCCTATGGCAAAAATCAGCGTATTGCCCATAAGCTTTTTGTATTTATCCATTTATGTTCATTCCTTTATCAGACATCGATATACTTTTTCTTTGTAAGCTTAAGAGCAGCGGCGATTGTGCCGATAACAGATAATCCTCCGAGAAAAGCAGCGGCGATCCATACCGCACGGATAAGTTTATTCATACAGATCAGCTCCCTTAAAAAATATGGTTGACAATGTATAATTACATCGTTATTTTTCTAAATACACATTATTATTATAACATAATAAGTTTCATTTGAAAAGACAAAATGGATTTATCTTGCAAAATTCACAAATTAAATACAAAATATTCATAGATGCGATTATATGCCGCAATAAAATTTCGATAAGATGTGTTATAATTATTATGGTAAAAGTGAAAAAAGAGCGGAGGAATAATATGAACATATCGGAAAAATGGGTATGCGCATGGGGAAACGCCATTTCCATAGCGGAGCGCCGCCCGGAAAATTATGCTAAGAATCTCACTCTGCGGTATCCTGTCAGCATTCCCTTTGCGGGAAGAAAAATAAGACTGCATTTCGATAATTTCTGCGGCAGCGAGGACGTTATCCTGAATCGTGTCTGTGTGGCTGCGGCTGCTGGAGGAGATAATATCCTGCCCGAGACCGAAAGGCCGGTGACCTTCGGTGGCAGACCGGACGTTATCCTTCACGCAGGGGAGGACCTCTACAGCGATGAGATAGATTTCGAGGTCTTTGCAGGACAGGACGTATCGGTGTCCTTCTATCTGAAGGGATTTACCGAGATGCGCTCAGGAGTCGTTATCACAGGACCTCTTTCCAGGGGCTTCTTTGCAGTGGGGGACTGTACCTCCGATAAGGAGCTGCCCTCTGCGTCCTCAAAGGTGACAAATACCTACTATTTCCTGTCGGGGATAGATGTTCTCACCGACAGCCATAACAAGGCACTTATCTGCTTCGGTGACTCAATAACCGCCCAGGCATGGCCGGATTATCTGCTTATCCGAACAGCAGCTCTCGGATATACTCACCGCTCGGTGATACGCCGCGCAGCCAGCGGAACGAGGATACTTCGTCAGTACGACAATATCACCTATGATTCCTACGGACTTAAGGGCTCAATACGCTTTCCCCGTGAGATAAGGGTGTCGGGAGCGGACTGCGTGCTTATCCAGCACGGCATCAACGATATAATCCACCCCGTGGGCGTAATGGAGAACAAGTTCCGCCCCTGGAGCGACCTGCCCACAGCAGATGACCTTATCGAGGGCATGAGAGGCTATATCAAGACAGCCCGCGAACAGGATCTTAAGGTGTATGCAGGAACGCTGCTGCCGATCTACGGCTGGCGTACCTATGCGGATTTCCGCGACAAGATACGCTGTGCCTTCAACGATTGGATACGCACCACCGATGAGATCGACGGCTGTATCGACTTTGACAAGGCGCTGCGCGACCCGGAAAATCCCGCAGCATTTGCTCCGGGCTATGACAGCGGAGATCATCTCCACCCCAGCGCAAAGGCATACGAGCGCATGGCGGAAGAGGTGCCCGAGGAATTGTTAAAATAATAAATCTGAACAATTATATCTTTGTGAATGGATATTGCAATAATTACACATTTTCGGATTTTCTGTGCTTTATTTCGGAAAAACTATTGACAAAATGGTTAAAATATG
>CAMEYZ010000213.1 GCA_945947715.1 uncultured Clostridia bacterium
TGGTGGTGGTTACCCTTATACTGTGCCTTATGCTTGAAGCTGTTGTGGTCGGCGATGGCAGTCCTGTAAGCACTCAGCCTTACAGCCTCATTGATGATAACGGCGAGCCTGTCAACCTCGACATCGCTGAAAAAATAGGCGGCTGAGCGGAGGAGCTGGACGAAAGCTTCAATGTTATCAATGTATACGGAGAAAAAAGTCACCTGAGTATTCCTATTCGCAGGAGGATATGCTGAATATCACATCACCCGGCGGAAACACAGCTTATGTGGGCTTTTACATCACCCCGAAAAGCAGTCCGAAAAGATTTCTCTGCCTATACGACCGCAGCGTTATGGAAATAAGACCCACAATGATAGTAAACGGCTTTGCCGAATACGATGCTCCTGATATTACTTGGATATTCCTACCTCTTGCCGCAGGAGAGATACTTCTTATCAGCCTTTATCTGAAAATGAAGAGTATAATGTTGAGCTGCAGAGAGTAAACCTCTGCGAATATCTGCGGCAGCTCTGCGCCGAGTATTACGATGAGATAACGGGAGCTGGCTTTGAGTTTGATATCCTCATTCCCGACGATGAGATATCTGCGCTCATCTACCCTCATCTATTTTCGAGGATAATATCAAATCTGCTGTCAAACGCAGTAAAATACAATAAAACTGGAAACGTTATATCTGCAAAGCTTTTCTCCGATAATGAAAAGGTATCCATAATCGTTTCCGACGACGGTGAGGAAATAGACAAGGAGCTTTCAGATAAGCTTTTCGACCTTTTTTCTCGCGGGGACAAGGCCAGAAAAACTGACGGTGGCACAGGTCTTGGTCATGCAATTTCAAGACTGATAGCTCGCAGACATGTCGGTGAGCTCTGTTACCAAAGAAGAAACCATATGAACTGCTTTACCGTAACAATAGACAGCACGAACACGTCGATTTGATTATTTCACATAGCTGCTCCTGTACTCTCTCGGGCTCATTCCATAGGTCTCGCGAAACAGCTTCCCGAAATAGCTTATATGCCCGAAGCCACAGGACAAGCATATCTCGGTTATCTGCATATCGGTAGTCGTCAGCAGCTCCAACGCCTTTTTCAGCCGGTACTCGTTTAAAAACGCCACCGGCTTTTTCCCTATCATCGACCTGAAACAGCGAAAGCACTCACTTTTGCTGATATTGGCGGAACGGGCTATGTCCTCCACAGTGAGCTCATTCTGATAGCTGCTATAAATATATGACAGCATTTTTTTCAGCCGCTTCTCGCCTGTTATGGTCCTGCGGTCTATAGGCTCCGGCGGAGCTTCACCGATATTCTCCGCCAGACTGCACCACAGCTCGCCGATAAGATCACGGCATCTCAGCTCATATCCAAAGCAATGACCTTCGGATATCTCACAGACCCTTCGCACAATTTCTATCATTTCGCGCTGCCACTTGCTTTCAGGAGACAGCTTCATGCACCGCAGCGATTTATCTCCTGTTATCGGCAGCACATATTTCCGATAGATAAGGTCCTCGCCGCAGTCTCCGATAAAATCAGGCAAAAAGCAGATAGTCGCCAGTACGGGGTATTCTCCGTCCACAAACAGTGCGGACTGCTTGTGCATTGCGTTGGTATTGATGAAAAATCCCTCCCCTGCGGTCACCTTATAGCTGGTATTATTTATAAATATCTCGACCTCTCCCGACAGCACCACCGACAGCTCCAGCTCCGGGTGCCAGTGCCAGCCGATAAGATGCTCCGGACACCACCTGAAATGGTTGATGTACACCTGCATTGGGTAACTGGGCGTTCCATGAGGCGTCAGCTCGCGGAAATCATTTATTGCAGCAGTCGGCTGATGTGTTGTTTCCATAGAAAAGCTCCTTTTGACATTATTGTTATAATTTTAGCCAGTATATTGATAGAATTATCTCTGTATTGCTGTTATTATTATAATTAACAACAACATAATTGTCAATACCCCACCGATATTTAGAGAGGAGTTTTTTATGAGATTTATTCAGGAAAACGGAAGTCTTATCGCAAAAAACGGCTGTGAAACACTGCGAATTGAACCATGGGGCAAAAACTCGCTGCGGGTCCGTGCAACACAGAATCCCGGATTTTCAGGTGAGCTCCACGCGCTCAGCGAAACAAATGGCAGATCGGAAATCCACATTGCAGACGGAAATGCCGAGATCATCAATGGAGATATCCGCGCAGAAGTGAACTTTGCGGGAGTGCTCAGCTTTTACCGCAAGGATAAGCTGATACTCCGCGAATACTATCGCAGCTATGGCGGAACTATCAGCAAGGAAAGCCGCTGCCTGAAAATTGTCGGCAGAGAAATGAAGGGCCTTGCAGGAAACGACTGGAAGCTTACCGTCCGCTTTGAAAGCAACGACGGCGAAAAGCTCTTCGGAATGGGTCAGTATCAGCAGCCCTATCTTGACCTTAAGGGCTGTACGCTTGAGCTCGCACAGAGAAATTCACAGATCACTATCCCCTTCGTGGTTTCATCACTGGGCTATGGATTTTTCTGGAACAGCCCTTCAGTAGGACAGGTGACCTTCGGCAAGAACATGACCGAGTGGATATCCCGGGACTGCGAGGAAATGGATTACTGGATAACTGTCGGCGATACTCCTGGGGCTATCATCGAAAATTACACCGAGCAGACAGGCAGAACTCCTGTAATATCCGAGGAGCTTCTCGGACTCTGGCAGTGCAAGCTCAGATACCGCACACAGGAAGAGGTCCTCACCGTCGCACGGAAATACCACGAGCTTGGAATACAGCTCAGCGCTATCGTTATTGACTTTTTCCACTGGCCTTATCAGGGCTCATGGCGCTTCGATGAAAAATACTGGCCCGATGTAAAGGCAATGACTGACGAGCTCCATTCCATGGGGATAAAGGTGATGGTCTCAGTATGGCCCAGCGTGGACAAAAAGTGTGAGAATTTCTATGAGCTCAGCGACCTGGGGCTTCTGGAGCGCACAGAGCGTGGCGCCGCACAGACCTATGACTATCAGGGCGACTGCCTCACAATTGATATGTTCAATCCCGAAGCACGCGATTATCTCTGGAACATCTGCAAAAGAAATTACGCAGACCTTGGCATAGACTATTTCTGGCTGGATAACGCAGAGCCTGATTATGCAGTATATGATTACGAAAACTTCCGTTTTTTCAGCGGTCCTGCTCTTAAGGTGGGAAATGAGTATCCCAAATATTATGCAAAGGCATTCTATGACGGAATGTCCGCTCAGGGAAAGAACGGCTTTGTAAGCCTTATCAGAAGCGCATGGGCAGGCTCTCAAAAGTACGGCACGCTGGTGTGGTCGGGAGACGTTCCCAGCACCTTTGAGGCGTTCCGCGATCAGCTGTCGGCAGGACTTAACATGGGACTGGCGGGTATCCCCCTCTGGACAACGGATATCGGCGGCTTTATGACTGATGATGTTGCAGACCCTGAATTTCGTGAGCTTCTGCTGCGCTGGTATGAATTTGCAGTGTTCACACCCTTCCTGCGCATGCATGGCGACCGTGGTCCCTATGATATCCCGCCCCTCGACGATCGTGACTTCGGCGGCGGATATCTCAAGACTGGTCAGCCCAACGAGCTCGGGAGCTATGGAGATGAAGCC
>CAMEYZ010000214.1 GCA_945947715.1 uncultured Clostridia bacterium
AGAGCACCCTGGTCTTATGCCCGAGGAGGAATACGACCTGGCAGGCTTTACTGTGGGCGTTGTTGACAAGGACAAGATACTGAAGCCCGATACTCAGAAGGCGGGCGATGTGATGATCGGAATCAAGTCCAGCGGAGTTCATTCCAACGGCTTCTCGCTGGTAAGAAAGGTGTTCTCTGTTACCGAGCAGAATCTGGCAAGACATCAGTCTGACCTAGGAACAACTCTCGGCGAGTGCCTGCTCACCCCCACAAGAATTTACGTAAAGGCTATAATGAAGCTCATCGACACAGTTAATGTTAAGTCTATCAGCCATATCACAGGCGGCGGCTTCTATGAGAATATCCCCCGTTCGCTCCCCAATGGACTTTCCGCGAAAATCGAAAGAAATGCGGTACAGGTGCTCCCCATTTTCGAGCTTATCGCAAAGACAGGTCATATTCCTGAAAGAGATATGTTCAATACCTTCAACATGGGCGTGGGCATGACCGTTGTTGTGGATAAGAACGACGCTGACAAGGCTATCGCAGCTATCAAGGCGGCAGGCGAGGACGCATATGTTCTCGGCGAGCTGGTGGAAAGCGACGAAGGTGTTATCATTGCGTAATAGTAAGGACAAAAACTATCTTATCACTGCGAGAAATTTAGGGATAGTATCCCTTTTGTGGGCGGTCTGCACGGTCAATCCCTTTCTGATAATCGGTGCGATATGCAGCTGGACCGCAGCCTCCGGCGAAAAGAAAGGCTTTGCAAGAGCGGCGGAGATACTCTATATAATCGGCGCGGTGACGTCCTCTGCCGTTACTCTTGTGATAGCACTTCTGGGTAATGTGATATCCATTTTTTCGGGAATCGCACAGATTGCAGGTGGTTCGGCGTTTATCATCGGAGCCACTGTGCTTTTCGACCTTTTGATAGGACTTGCTGCGGCAAGCTCTCACAAGGGCTGCAGGCAGCTTGAACAGCAGGAGCAGAAAAGGCTTCAGGCCTCTCAGGCAGTGGGACTTTTCGGCAGTGAGGTCTACGCCAATGAAAATGAATCGGAAAACTCCGACAGATAAAGGAAATGGTGCGGAAATGAAAAATATAGTGGTTCTTGTTTCGGGCGGCGGAACAAATCTTCAGGCGCTTATCGATGCTCAGAAAAGGGGAGACATCAAGGGCGGACGCATCACCTGCGTTATCTCCTCAAAGGCGGACGCATTTGCTCTGGAAAGAGCAAGGCAGAATGATATCCCCACGAGGGTCCTTGTTAGGAAGGATTACGCAGACGTTCACGAGTACAGCAAGGCTATGCTTGCGGCTCTCGACGAGGAAAAGGCAGACCTTGTGGTATATGCGGGCTTTATGACTATCCTTGACGAGACGGTCTGCCGCGCTTATCCCAACAAGATGATAAACGTTCATCCTGCGCTGATACCCTCCTTCTGCGGGAAGGGCTTCTATGGGCTGCACGTCCATGAGGCGGTCCTCGAAAAGGGCGTGAAGGTCACAGGCGCAACGGTGCATTTTGTCACCGAGGTCTGCGACGGAGGACCTATCATATTACAGGACACCGTTCCCGTGAAAAACGGCGATACTCCTGAAATTCTCCAGCGCAGAGTTATGGAAAACGTGGAATGGAAGATACTCCCTAAGGCGGTATCGCTGTTCTGTCAGGATAAGATACATGTGGAAAACGGCAAAGCTATTGTTGATGAATGAACGGTCAAAATTTACGGAGGAATGTCAAATGAAAACACTTAACATATACGACGAGCTTAAAAGCAATTCATATCCCGGAAGAGGTATCATTATTGGCAAGTCTGCCGACGGAAGGTCCGCTGTTACGGCGTACTTTATCATGGGCAGAAGCGTAAATTCCAGAAACAGAGTATTTACCGAGACCGAGGACGGTATCAGAACAGAGGCTGCGGATCCCTCCAAGCTTTCCGACCCTCATCTGATAATATACTCCCCTGTGAGAGTGCTGGGAAATAAGACTATCGTCACAAACGGCGACCAGACTGATACTATCTACGAGCTTATGGACAAGCAGCAGACCTTCGAGCAGTCACTCCGCACCCGTGAGTATGAGGACGATGCTCCCAACTTCACTCCGAGAATTTCGGGCATTATGCACGTTGAGAACGGCAGCTATAACTATGCTATGAGCATACTTAAGTCGGCTGACGGAAACCCCGATTCCGTGGAGAGATTTACCTTCACCTACAGCACTCCAATTAACGGATATGGTCACTTTATCCACACCTATATGGGCGACGGTGCGCCTCTTCCCAGCTTCGAGGGCGAGCCTAAAAAAATCGAGATACCTGACGATATGGACGAGTTTGCAGACAAGCTCTGGGAGGCTCTCAACGAGGATAACAAGGTTTCCCTGTTTGTCAGATATATCGACATCGCAACAGGTAAGTACACTTCAAAGATCATCAATAAATATTCTAAGTAATTACGGGAGGAATCAACAATGGCAAACGAAATGCAGTTAAAGTACGGCTGTAACCCCAATCAGAAGCCTTCGAGGATCTACATGGCAGACGGAAGCGACCTGCCTATCGAGGTGCTTAACGGTAAGCCCGGATATATCAATCTCCTGGACGCCTTCAATGGCTGGCAGCTGGTAAGCGAGCTGAAAAAGGCTACGGGAATGTGTGCGGCTACCTCCTTCAAGCATGTATCTCCTGCGGGAGCGGCTGTAGGTGCGCCCCTTTCTGATACTCTTAAGAAGATATACTGGGTGGACGATCTGGACGAGCTTTCTCCCTTAGCATGTGCATATGCAAGAGCAAGAGGCGCAGACAGAATGTCCTCATATGGCGATTTTATCGCACTTTCCGATGTCTGCGATGTTCCCACCGCTAAGATGATACAGCGCGAGGTATCTGACGGAGTTATCGCTCCCGGCTATACCGACGAGGCTCTTGAAATTTTGAAGTCCAAGAAGAAGGGCAATTACAATATAATTCAGATAGACGAGAGCTATACTCCTGCGCCTATCGAAACAAAGCAGGTGTTCGGCATCTCCTTTGAGCAGGGCAGAAATGAGCTTCCCGTCAACGATGAGCTTCTTGCGAATATCGTCACCGACAACAAGAATATCCCCGACGACAAGAAGAGAGACCTTATCATCTCCCTTATCACACTGAAATACACCCAGTCCAACAGCGTATGCTACGTCAAGGACGGACAGGCTATCGGTATCGGCGCAGGTCAGCAGTCCAGAATCCACTGCACACGTCTTGCAGGACAGAAGGCTGATAACTGGTGGCTGAGACAGTCTCCCAAGGTAATGGGACTGCAGTTTTTAGACAATATCCGCCGTGCGGACAGAGATAACGCTATCGACGTATATATGTCCCCCGACGAGTATATGGACGTTCTGGCAGAGGGCGCATGGCAGAATATCTTCAAGGTAAAGCCCGAGGTGTTCACTGCCGAGGAAAAGAGAGCTTGGCTTGACCAGAATAAGGGCGTATGCTTAGGCTCGGACGCGTTCTTCCCCTTCGGCGACAACATCGAAAGAGCTCACAAGTCGGGCGTTGAGTACATCGCACAGCCCGGCGGCTCTATCCGTGACGACAATGTTATCGAGACCTGCAACAAGTACGATATCGCTATGGCGTTTA
>CAMEYZ010000215.1 GCA_945947715.1 uncultured Clostridia bacterium
ACGTGTGATATCGCCGCCATAGCACTTGGCAAGGACGTCCTTGCGCATTGCCTTTACAGTCTCGCGGGCGATGACCTTTCCGCCCACAGCCGCCTGAATAGGCACCTCAAAGAGCTGACGGGGAATATTGTCCTTAAGCTTTTCTGCTATCTTTCTTGCTCGTGCATAGGCCTTGTCGGTGTGAACGATGAAGGACAGTGCGTCCACAGTCTCGCCATTAAGGAGAATATCCAACTTCACAAGCTTTGAGGGCGCGTATCCGATAAGCTCGTAATCGAAGGAGGCATAGCCCTTTGTGCGGGATTTCAGCGCGTCAAAGAAGTCATAAATTATCTCGTTGAGGGGGAGCTCATAGTGCAGCTCGGTGCGGGTGGTATCGAGGTAGGTCATGTTCTTGAAGATGCCGCGACGCTCCTGACAGAGCTCCATGATATTGCCCACATAATCCGATGGAGTGAGAATGTTCGCCTTGACCATGGGCTCCTCAGCGGAGGAGATGCTGCCCGGGTCAGGATATTCGGTGGGGTTGGAGATATATTTGGTCTCGCCGTTTGTGAGATTTACCTTATAGATAACGGAGGGCGCGGTGGTGATAAGGTCTAGATTATACTCTCTTTCCAGTCTTTCCTGAATGATCTCCATGTGGAGAAGTCCTAAGAAGCCGCACCGGAAGCCGAAACCCAGAGCAGTGGAGGTCTCAGGTGTAAAGGACAGAGAAGCGTCGTTAAGCTGGAGCTTTTCCAGAGCATCTCTCAGGTCGTTATATTTTGCACCGTCTGCTGGATAGATACCCGAGAACACCATAGGATTTACCTCGCGATATCCAGGAAGAGCCTCATCACAAGGAGCCTCCGCATTTGTGACGGTATCGCCCACCTTGGTGTCTCCGATGGATTTGATAGAGGCTGCGATATAGCCTACCTCGCCTGCCTTAAGGCCGTTGTTGTTGACGAGGTCGGTGGCATTCATGTAGCCTGCCTCAACGACAGTAAAATCCGCTCCGCTTGCCATAAGGTGGATAGTATCGCCCGTTTTGACCTGGCCGTCCACAACGCGGACATATATGATAACGCCCTTGTAGGAATCGTAGTAGCTGTCGAAGATAAGTGCCTTTAGGGGCTTATCTATGTTGCCCTTGGGAGCGGGGATATCGTTTGCTATCATTTCGAGGACTGCGTGGATATTGGTACCCAGCTTGGCGGAGATGCGTGGAGCGTCCATGCAGGGTATTCCAATAACATTTTCGACCTCCTCGGCAACTCTTTCGGGCTCAGCGGAGGGTAGGTCTATCTTGTTGATAACGGGAACGACTTCAAGGTCATGCTCCATGGCAAGATAGGTGTTTGCAAGGGTCTGCGCTTCGATGCCCTGGGAAGCGTCCACGATAAGGACTGCGCCCTCGCAGGCAGCCAGAGAGCGGGAAACTTCATAGTTAAAGTCAACGTGGCCGGGAGTGTCTATGAGATTGAAAACATATTCCTGACCATTATCTGCGGTGTACAGGAGCCGCACAGCGCGGGCCTTTATGGTGATGCCTCTTTCGCGCTCGATGTCCATGTTATCCAGGAGCTGGTCCTCCATATCACGCTTTGCGACGGTGGAGGTCTGTTCAAGGATACGGTCGGCAAGTGTAGATTTTCCGTGGTCTATATGTGCAATGATGCAGAAATTTCTGATATTATCCTTGTTATATGACAAATTAACACGTCCTTTTCGTTTACATATTATTAGGCAGTATATATTATATCACAAATTTTTTTGTTTGTAAAGTATTGTTCCGACATTATTTTGCTTGACATTTCTACTTAGCTGTGATATTATCAATTCAGATATCAGATAACACTTCTGCTGATTCTGGCTTGGAAGAAGATGTCAGGCGGCAGAATGTAAGTGAATGTCTTTCTTTTTATATAAATAACAATAAAATAAGTCGAATTTGACTATTATTTGTGCAGATTATACATTGACGTTTTCGCTGTAAATGTGTAAAATTAAACTAATGAAGGGAGGGATATATCATGAAAACTATCATGATCATTGATGAGATCAAAACAGAGGAGGGCGCTCTTTCCTATCGTGCCTTTGAGGATCGCAGCAGGGAAACAGCGTCATATGGCCTTGAACTGGAATATGAAAAGAATGGTGAAACATACCGGAAGATCTTTTATAACGTGGCGGATAGCAAGGAATATGTACTTAAAATGAATTCATTTTTTGCGGAAACGACGGTACTTCCGGAAAATATAGAAGAGGCTGCCGAAAGCTATATCGGAAGCTTTAGCTCTTGAACAAAAATTTTCAGCGCATATATATGACTTATTTTGTGGGTCATATGTGTGCGCTTTTTCATTTTCCGATGAACCGGAGTTCGGTGGGAGTCATGCCGCAGTATTCACGAATTTTTCGGCTCATATCGCTCTGGCTGCAAAATCCTGTGTTTGCGGCGATGTCGGAAAAGCTCATGGTGGTGTGCTTTATCAGTCCGCAGGCTCTCGAACAGCGTATATTGGACAGATATTCCCGCGGGGATATGCCCGTTTCCGCTTTGAAGGCATGTGCAAGATAGCCCTCGCTGATAAAATTTTCAGCTGCAATATCAGATATTTTAATGCTGTCGGCGTAGTTCTGTTCAATGTAGGCTCGGACCTTTTCTGAGAGTATGCGCCCTGCACGGTCGGCGGAGCGTTTATCACGGGGGCGTACCATATCGTAAAATTCTGAAACGATATCCAGAGCCGCGCCCAGCTCGGAGTAGATATTCCCGCCGTTTTTGAAGATATCCTCCATTTTTTCAAATGCGGGCCGAAGGTCGGGCCTGTTTTTCAGAACGATGAAGCCGCTTTTGCTGATATCGGTGAGCATTGAAAAAAGGTCGGGACGGACCAGCTGCTTTTTCAGCTCCCAAGGAACGGAGCCCTCCATAATGCGCTCTGCCGATGAAAAAGCGGACGTTACAAGGGGAGCGGGTTTTATGTTTGCTGCGGATGCTCTCTCGATAAACCCCGATATCACCGTGGACCTGCTGCGCTGGGGCGAGCCAAAGTGGGTGACCGATGCCTTCGGGGAATCTCAGGAGGCAGGCTTCGAGGCGCGCTATAAATGGTACAAGGCCGCCATAGACGGCGCATATGATACATACGGCATGAAGTTCACTCACATCAGCGCTGACGCTAACGAAGCAGAGGAGATAGATGCGGACTGGATAATCTATTTTGCCGACCGTCTTGAAAACGAGACCGATGAGCGATATGATTACGGCGCAATAAAGATTGTGGCTTCCGATGAGGTGGGCTCATGGAAGATCGCTGATGCAATGACAGAAAATGAGGCTCTCAGAGACGCTGTGGATATTCTGGGAGAGCATTATAATACATGGGCAAGCGACAGGGCAAAGGCTCTCAATAGGGACTATGGCAAGGAGATATGGTATACCGAGGGTGTATCCTCCACCAATATTGCACGGCTTGCTGTGACCAGCAATGGCAGCGGAATAAATGGTACAAACGGAGCTCTTGACGTATGCAACCGCATAATCAACGGCTATTACAATGGCAGAATGACTATGTACGAGTATC
>CAMEYZ010000216.1 GCA_945947715.1 uncultured Clostridia bacterium
CGAGGAAGCAGCATTGTTCGCAAATTCGCTGTTCAGAATGTATACCATGTACGCTGAATCCAAGGGCTGGAAGATCGAGGTCCTCAATTCCAATCCCACCGAGCTGGGAGGCTTTAAGGAGATATGCTTCAATATTTCGGGAGAGGGAGCCTTTTCCCGACTGAAATTCGAGAGCGGAGTTCATCGTGTGCAGCGAGTTCCCGAGACCGAATCCCAGGGCAGGATACAGACATCGACCGTAACAGCGGCAGTATTGCCCGAAGCCGACGAGGTGGAGCTGAATATAAATCCTGCCGACCTGAAAATAGACGTGTTCCGTGCATCGGGCGCAGGTGGTCAGCATATCAATAAGACCGAGTCTGCTGTGAGAATAACACATCTTCCCACAGGCCTTGTGGTGGAGTGCCAGGACGAGCGCAGCCAGTACAAAAATAAGGACAGGGCAATGAAGATACTAAGCTCCCGCCTCTACGAGCAGATGCAGCAGGAGCAGAACGAAAAGATAGCCTCCGACCGCCGCTCTCAGGTGGGAACAGGCAGCCGCAGCGAGAGGATACGCACCTATAATTTCCCCGAGGGCAGACTGACCGATCATCGTATCGGACTTACTCTCTATAAGCTGGAAAGTATTTTAAACGGCAATCTGGACGAGGTAATAGATGCTTTGGCAACGGCGGACCAGGCAGCAAAGCTTTCCGCCGAAGGTGATGAATAAAAGAGGAATTTTTATGTTTCAGACTGAAATGTTATCCGCGGAAAATAGTGAGCTTAAAAAGGCCGCGGAGCTGATTAAACAAGGAGAAGTAGTGGGCTTTCCCACTGAAACGGTTTACGGACTGGCAGGAAATGCGCTGGACCCGGAAGCAGTTGCGAAGATATTCGCCGCAAAGGGACGTCCTGCCGATAATCCGCTGATAGTGCATCTGGCGGACTTTTCCCAGATAACGGATTATGCACAGGATATCCCAGATAATGCCTATAAGCTTGCGGAGATATTCTGTCCGGGACCTATCACCATGGTGGTGAAAAAGAAGGATATCATTCCTGACATCACCAGCGGCGGGCTTGATACCGTGGGGATAAGGGTGCCTGTCCATAAGACTGCCCACGAGTTCATCAAGCTCTGCAAAGTGCCCATAGCAGCGCCCTCTGCAAATCTTTCGGGAAGCCCCAGCCCCACAAGCGCAGACCATGTTTTTGCCGATATGAACGGGCGTATTCCTGCCATAATCGACGGAGGCTGTTGTCCGGTGGGAGTGGAATCCACGGTAGTCTCCTTTGAGGGGAATGCAGTGCGGATACTTCGTCCGGGCTTTGTTTCGGGTGAGGATATAAAAAATGCAGGCTTTGAGGTGCTCTATGCAAAGGGAGTTACCGAAAAAATAGACGAGGGCGAGCGAGTGCTTTCTCCGGGAATGAAGTATAAGCATTACGCCCCCAAGGCGGAAGTGACCATAGTTGACGGTGACTTAGAGCAGTTCACGGAATATGTGAAAAAGCATTACAAAGCAGGCACCTTCTCCATGATATTCGATGATGATGTGCTGACCTTTCCGTACCCCTACATAACCTACGGAAATACTGCCGAGGAACAGGCGAGAATGCTGTTTGGCGTTCTGCGTGAGGCGGACGAGATAGGCGCAAAGCAGGTATTTGCAAGATGCCCGTCCAAGGAGGGCGTGGGACTTGCAGTGTATAATCGTCTGCTGAGAGCGGCAGCCTTCCGGGTGGTAAAGCTATGACGGTGGCAGGACTTACCGGACAGAGCGGCTCGGGCAAGACCACTGTCAGCGCAGAATTTGCCGCAGCAGGCTTCATGGTCATAAATGCGGATATCCTGGCGCGGAAGGTCATGGAAAAGGGCCAGCCCTGCCTTGAAGAAACGGTCCGCTATTTTGGCAGTGAGATTCTTCTGCCCGATGGCACCCTTGACCGAAAGCTTTTGGGAAAAATAGTTTTTTCCGACAGAATAAGACTTGACGAACTTAACAGAATATGCTATAAATATATTAACCGAATGGTGGAGGATATGATATCCGAGTACGGCAGCCGCGGGGAGGAGTATGTTCTCCTTGACGCTCCCACGCTCTTTGAGGCGGGTGAGGATAGGCTGTGCGATATCATAGTCAGCGTCATAGCGGATAAGGAGCTCCGGCTGAAAAGAGTAATAGAAAGAGATAAAATATCCGTAAGTGCTGCCGAGGAAAGATTTAATAGTCAGCATGACACCGAATTTTTCCGCAGCCACTCGGACTATGTAATAGAGAACAACGGCTCCGTGGTGGAGCTTGAAAACAGAGCAAGAGATATCATAAAGCAGATAATGGAGAACAGCAATGCGCAGAAAAGAAAAGAATAGACCTCGTTTTGTGGCCTTTTTCACAGCAATTGTGGTGATAGTGGGGATAGTGTACGCCGTGGGGAAGCTTCCCGATATCGAGCGGAATTACGTCTATCCGGAGAAGTATCGTCAGTATGTGGAAAAATATGCGGCAGAAAATGGTCTTGACAAATATTTTGTATACGCAGTGATAAAGACGGAGAGCAATTTTGACCCTGAGGCGGTGTCCGAAACAGGAGCTGTGGGGCTTATGCAGATAATGGAGGATGCCTTCGATTGGGTGCAGTACCGCATGGGTGAGGAATGTGCAGGGGAAGAGTATTCCGACCTGTACGACCCGGAGACCAATATCAAATATGGCACCTATCTGCTGCGGCTGCTGTGCGAGGAGTATGGCTGTAAGGAAACAGCCGCTGCCGCATATCATACGGGGCGTGGAAACGTCAACAGCTGGCTGGGCGACAAGGATTGCAGCTCAGACGGGAAAACACTTGAAAATATACCCTCCTCGGCGACGGGGCATTATGTTCATAAGGTTATGACAGCTTATGAGGGGTATACTAATTTATACAGCTGACACATTATAGTCGATGTTTAACGGAAAGGAAATGATATTATGTCAGAAAAAAAGGAAAAATCGGAAGCAAAGCTTTTACAGGAAAAGCTCTGCATGAAAAGGAAGAACGGTCTGCTCAGGGCAGACGACGCAGTTATGGAGAAAACAGGCGTGTTCTGCGAGGGCTATAAGGCTTTTCTTGACCGCGCCAAGACCGAGCGTGAGGCTGTGGAGTATGCAGTGGCTGCTGCGGAGGAAAAGGGCTTTGTTCCCTTTAAAAAGGGAATGGCTCTGAAGGCGGGAGACAAGGTATATTATGTGAACCGCGGAAAGGCTGTTATCCTGGCAGTTATCGGAAGGAGTGACATCTCCGAGGGCGTGCATATTGCAGCTGCGCATATAGATTCCCCCAGACTTGACCTGAAGCAGAATCCTCTCTACGAGGACAACGAGACCGCATATTTCAAGACTCACTATTACGGCGGCATCAAGAAGTATCAGTGGGCGACAATTCCCCTTGCGCTCCATGGAGTAGTTATCAAGGCGGACGGTACCAAGGTGAAGGTGACTGTGGGCGAGGACGAGAGTGACCCGGTTTTCTGCATCACCGACCTGCTGCCTCACCTGGCAGGAAATCAGATGAAGCGCACTCCTGGCGAGCTTA
>CAMEYZ010000217.1 GCA_945947715.1 uncultured Clostridia bacterium
TGCCTTCGGTCAGTCTGTGAACATCATAACCATGACCTATTCTCAGCATAAATCTTCCTCCGAAACAGATAATCGTTTACATGTTCCATATTTCATAATACAATTTTATTATATAATTTTACGGCTTCGTTTTTGTTAATTTTCCGTGAATGTTTGTTAATTGTGTCGAAATACTGTAATCTTGCATAAATCTGCCTTTTATTTATCCTCTGTTTTGGATAATATTTCGGCGATTTTCAAGTCCTCAGGAGTTGTTATTTTGATGTTGAAATAATCTGACGGTGAAACGCACACCTTAACGCCTACCGCTTCCACAAGCTGACAGTCATCTGTGAAGTCCAGTCCATGCTCCACTGCAAAATTCACACCCTTAAAATAAACTGGCTTCTGAAATATCTGCGGAGTTTGAATTGCATACAGACTGCTGCGGTCAGGAGTGTCCACCACAAGCCCGCCGTTTACTACCTTAAGAGTGTCCTTCACAGGCACTCCAGGCGCTGCTGCTCCGAATATTTCTGCGTCACGTATGCACTGCCTCACGAATTTCTCCTTTACAAGAGGCCGTGCTGCGTCGTGGACTGCTATCAGTCCGGTCTCCTTTGAAGCGGCTTTCAGACCGTTTATTACCGATTCCTGTCGAGTCCCTCCGCCACTTACTACTGCGGAAAGCTTAGTAATGCCATATTTTTCCGCCGCCGCTCTGATGATATCGGCATGCTCGTCCTTGGTAGATACTATTATTTCTGTCACCTCGTCCATTTTCTGGAAAACCTCCATTGAATGGACGATAACAGGCTTCCCGCAAAGCTCGGCAAGTTGCTTCGGGATGCCGCCCATTCTCGACGCATTCCCCGCCGCAGCTATGATAACTGTTACCTTCTGCATATCATTTCATTCCTTTATACTTCGCTGTAGTTGCCCAGCAGCTTGAAATATGTAAGCTCCTTTTTAAGCTCGTCCATAAGCGCGCAAACGTTAATATCATCAAATCTGCCCTCGAAATCGAAGTAGAATCTTACCTCGAAGTCGGTGCCCGCAAGAGGCTTGTTCTCGATACGCACCAGGTTGAATCCGTTTATGGCAAATCTCGACAGCAGTCGGAACAACGAGCCCTTCTTATGAGGCGCGGACAGAGCTACTGTGATTATATTCGCATTTTCTGTTGCGTAGAAATCCTTTGAAATGCAGATGAAACGTGTCACATTTCTGTCTGCGTTGGATATATTGTCGTTTAATATCTCCAGACCGTTTATCTCCGCACAGTGAGCATTGCATATGCACGCATAGGGCTCCTTGCTCTCGGCCACCTTCTGAGCAGCAAGTGACGTATTAAGGCTTTCTCTTGTTACGAAGCTGTTCTCCTTGAGAAAATCCGAGCACTGGGACAGTGCCTGCGGATGAGAATACACCTTGGTTATATCCATGAATGACGTACCCTTCTTCGCTGCGAGACAGTGATTTATCTCCACCTTGGTGGACGCTGCTATGTAGAAATTATGCTTTGCCATAAGGTCGTAGGTCTCGGTGACATTTCCCGCAGTGGAGTTCTGAATGGGGATAATGCCAAAGTCAACCTCTTCATTTTCAACAGCGCTGAATACCTCTTCAAAGCCGCGGCAGTATTTTATCTCCTTGCCAGGGAATACCTTATGTGCGGCGATCTCCGTATTGGAGCCCTCCACGCCCGGGCAGGCGATATATCTTGCCATTTTCGGCAGGAAAAGCTTCGGCTGCATTATCTTCGCAGATTTGTAGAAAAGCTCACGGTTCTGGATACTTTTGCTGATATCCATTATTTCGGTGAACAGCATCTCGCTGCCGTCCTCCAGACCGTCCGGAGAAAGGGAGCGTATCCGCCGGATGACCTCGTCCTCGCGGCCACCCTGCATAACAGGAAGATTATTCTCCCGCTTATAATTGGCTACCTTTCTGCACACGTCCATTCTTTTTACAAACAGCTCGAGTATCTGCTCGTCGATATCGTCTATCTGATCTCTCAACTCTTTTAAGTCCATTCTGCTTCATTCCTTTTCTCAAATTTTTATCCAATGTTATTATTATACTAAATTTTTTCTTAAATTACAATAACTTTTTATAAAAAACTTGCGTATTATGTATAAATGTGTTATAATAGAATGTGTGTTTAATTTTTTTCACAGGAGAGGACTGATCTTTTGCGCATCTTAGGCATCGACCCCGGGTATGCCATAGTCGGCTACGGCTTTCTGGATTATGACGGCTACAAATTCAAGCCCGTCACCTTCGGAGCCATTACCACCGACGCTGGGACTGAGTTTGCTCTGCGGCTGAAAACCATATACGACGATATGACTACTATCCTGACCACCTACAAGCCCGACGTTATGAGCATTGAAAAGCTTTTCTTCAATACCAATATCACAACGGGCATCGACGTGGCCGAGGCCAGGGGAGTTATCCTCCTTTCAGCTGTTAATGCAGGCGTCCCCATATATGAATATACCCCTCTTCAGGTGAAGCAGTCCGTTGTCGGCTATGGAAGAGCAGAAAAACAGCAGGTCATGGAGATGACAAGGAAGATACTGGGACTGGCCAAAACTCCTAAGCCGGACGATACCGCAGATGCTCTCGCTCTTGCGATATGCCACGGACACAACAAAACAGGCATCGAAATTCCAAAGTAAAGGATAGATAAATATGATATACAGCGTAAAAGGAAAGCTTATCCACAAGGAGCAGGGGCTCGCTGTGGTGGAATGTGGGGGAGTTGGCTACGCCTGCCGCACCACATACTCTACTCTCTCTCAGATAAATTCAGGCGAGGAAGTGTTCTTATATACATATATGAGCGTCCGCGAAGATGCTGTGGAGCTTTTCGGTTTTTCACGGAAACAGGAGCTCGCCTGCTTTAAGCAGCTGCTCTCCGTTTCGGGAGTGGGTCCGAAGGCGGCTCTGTCCATACTGTCCGACACCACCCCTGAACAGTTCGCGATCAACGTGGCTTCGGGAGACTACAAGCTCTTTACCAAGACAAAGGGCGTGGGTCCCAAGCTTGCACAGCGAATCGTACTGGAGCTTAAGGATAAGATAAGCAAGGAGCAGCTGAGCGTTTCGGGAGCAGCCTCCTTCGCAGAAACCACAGCCTCCTCCGCAGAGGGAAACGTCGGAGAAGCAGTCTCGGCGCTGGTAGTGCTGGGATATTCCACCACGGAGGCCGTTCAGGCAGTTTCAAAGCTGGACCCTGCTCTCTCCGCCGAGGAGCTTATTAGACTTGCTCTTAAATCCATGGCTTCAAAATTTTAAGCTCCTGCGGATAGCATGAGCTTTCAGAGAGGAATGATCCTACGATGTTTTCATATCCCGATTATAACAACGGCATCATCAATATCATCTCGTCTATCAGAAAATATTACCGCACCTCGGCGGCTTATCCCACACTCAAGGAGCTTGACCGCTGTCTTAATGGATTTTACAAAAACATTGTGCTTATCATGATGAACGGCCTGGGAAAGGATATCCTCAATAATACCCTTGAAAAGGGCTCCTTTCTCCGCAGCAGATACATATGCTCTCTCACGTC
>CAMEYZ010000218.1 GCA_945947715.1 uncultured Clostridia bacterium
CTGACAAGCCTCGTACTTTACAGTGTACTTCTTTGGCAGTCTTTGAAAAATCTATAGGACACATATCCTTAGTTATCATAGGAGATTGGCAGGACAGTGATTCGTCCTGTGGTATGGACTGTAAAGTGCCATTCTTCACAGCGGCAATGGTGTCAAGCAAAACTCTTGCTCCCATTTTGGAAAGCCTTTCAATAAGCTCCGAATAGGTCTCATTCGCGCCTATCTCCGTTTCCTCTCTAAGCAGCATATCGCCCGTATCAACGCCATCAGCCATGAGCATGGAGGTCACGCCCGTCACCTTTTCTCCGTTGATGATACACCGCTGTATCGGCGCAGCGCCTCGGTATCTGGGAAGCAGCGACGCATGAATATTGATGCAGTGATATTTCGGTGCCTCCAGTATCCTTGTGGGAAGTATCTTTCCATAAGCGACCACAATTATCATATCAGGAGCAATATCGCTTATAACCTTCCAGGACATCTCAGCGTCCTCGCCTTTTTTCAGGCTTGCGGGAGTGTACACTGGAATATCATACTGTAAAGCAACTTCCTTAACAGGAGAGGGCATAAGCTTGTTTCCCCTTCTTCCCCTTGCCTTGTCGGGCTGAGTAAACACTGCGGAAACAGTTTCTCCGCTGTCGATAAGCGCCTTTAAGCAGGGCACGGAAAAATCGGGAGTACCCATAAAAATTATGTTCATGGCCGAAGCCTCCTTGCGATTATTACTTAGATTCTTCCATTTCGGAAGGGTCAACCATTTCGTCAGCGATGTCAACGAAAAGTCTTCCGTCCAGATGATCCAGCTCATGGCATACAGCGCGGGCGAAAAGCTCCTTGCCCTGATATTCCACGGTATCGCCATTTCTGTCCTAACGGTGACCTTCATGGGACGCTTCACATATCCCCATTCATTGGGACAGGAAAGGCAGCCTTCGACCTCTCTCTGTCTGCCGCTCATTTTGACAATCTCTGGGTTAATAAGCTCAATGGGGCCATCTCCCACGTCGATTATAACAATACGGCGGAGAACTCCCACCTGTGGAGCAGCAAGTCCACAACCATCTGCCTTGACGAGTGTGTCCTTCATATCATCGAGAAGCTGGAAGAGCCTGTCGTCAAATTTTGTAACAGGGCGACACTTTTTTCTGAGTACCTCGTCGCCCTTTTTCACAATGTTTCTTATTGCCAGTAAAAACGATCCTTTCGAGATTAATTATTTATCTATAATCCGATCTCACCGTTTATATCAATATAAAGCTGAACGTCGGAATATTCTTTCATTTTAAGGAACCTAAGCCGTATATCCGAGATAAATTCACGAAACTCGGCGGTATTGCGGCATTTTATGATGATACGGTACCGAAACCGTCCGTTTATCCTTTCAAAGACGCACCGCGCGGGCCCAAGAACTCGCAGCGGAAATTTTACATTTCCCTTATCGACCTCATCGCTTATCAGCTTAAGAAAAGCCTTGGAGCCATCGTCGGCATTCCTGTCATTCACGGAGGAAAAGCCTGCCACACAGATATCGCAGTATGGCGGATAGGTCAGCGCCTTTCTCAGAGCGGATTCCTGCCTGTAAAACTCCTTATAATCCTGCTGTGCCGCAAGATTTATGACGTAATGCTCGGGAACACTTGTCTGAATGTATGCACGTCCCGCCTTGTCGCTTCGGCCGCTTCGGCCCACCACCTGGGTGATAAGCGAGAACGTCCGCTCGTAGCTTCGGAAATCGCCGCAGAAAAGCGCCTTGTCCACTGAAAGCACTCCCACAAGGGTGACATTCGGGAAATCAAGTCCCTTAGCTATCATCTGAGTGCCCAGCATGATGTCATACTCGCCGTTTTCGAAAGCCTTGAAGGAGCGCTCATAGGCATATCGGGAATAGGTCGTATCTGCGTCCATGCGAAGTATCCGTGCGCTCGGGAAAAGGTCGGATATCTCATCCTCCAGCTTTTGTGTGCCAAGGCCTGTCATTTTCAGCTTTTCGCTGCCGCAACATGGGCATTTTGTCAGCATATCCTCGCTGAAGCCGCAGTAATGGCAGATAAGGCGGTTATTGGTCTTATGATAGGTCAGTGGAATACTGCAGTTGGGGCATTTCACAGGCTCTCTGCAGGACGTGCAGGATATAAACGTATAATATCCCCGCCTGTTCAGAAGCAGAATGGACTGTTCGCCACGGGATAGGTTGGCGTTTAGCTCGTTTACCAGCTTTGCGCTGAATATCCCCGATGTACCGCAGAGCTCCTCCTCGGACATATCTATTATATCCACAGCGGGCAAGGGATTCCCCGCATATCTGTGCTGAAGCTCAAAAAGCTTGTACCTACCCTTTTCGGCGTTGTAAAAGCTCTCAATGGACGGTGTGGCAGAGGCCAGCAGCAGCACAGCATTATGATATGCGCACCGCTTCTTTGCAGCATCTCTTGCGCTGTATCTGGGGGAGGTCTCCGACTTGTAGGTCATTTCCCCCTCCTCGTCCATTATGATAAGTCCGATGTTATCAATAGGTGCAAACACCGCGCTTCGGGTACCCACGACTATCCTGCTGCCTCCGGATTTGATACGCTTGTACTCGTTGAGCCTTGCGGTCATGGAAAGGCTGCTGTGAATGACCGACACCATATCTCCGAACAGGCTCTGAAAACGGTTAACCGTCTGGGGAGTCAGAGATATTTCGGGTATCATCATAATTACGTTCTTTCCGATATCAAGGGTATGCTTTATCAGCTTTGCAAAAACGGAGGTCTTTCCACTGCCTGTAACTCCAAATAGCAGCGCGCAGTCTGGCCTGTCCGAATCTATCAGCTCAGAAATGCCATCGAAAGCTGCCTGCTGCTCGTCGGTGAGGACAATATCATCGGGATTCATATCTGCCTTAGCCTCGGAGGGACGTATCACCTCGTATTCAAAGCTTTCCGCCGCTCCGCTTTTCAGCATATTCTTTATAACTTGATTCGTGACATTGCAGAGATAGCACAGCTCCTTAACGGAGGCCGCACCATTCTCCTCTAAAACCTCAGCTATCTTTTTCTGCTTCGGAGTAAGCTTGAACAGCTCAGGATGATTGCAAAAGCCTTCGGACAGATGTATCATCTGTAAGGTCTCGTCCTTGACACGGCGCTTTACCTCGTCATAGCGGACGATAAGTCCCTTTGACAGCAGTTCCTCCGCCGCTGCTTTATCCGTGCCATTAAATGCAGCGGATATCATCATTTCCTGTTCCTTACGGTTTTTTACTTCTGAAAAGGAAGCATACAGGTCAGCTGCCTGCTGAGAAAGTCCCCTTTTCTGCTCGGAAGCAGCCTCGGAAAGACTGTACTTCTCAGTAAAATTCACGCTGAGTCCCGGCGGAATAAGTGCTCTGAAAGCGTCGTAATAGGTGCACAGGGTCATATCGTGGAGCCATTCCAGCATTTTCTGCATCTCGTCGCCGATAACAGGCTCGCTGTCGATGACCGACGTTATGCATTTACATTTCTGCATTTCAGCTGCTTGCTTTTCCGATACGGAAAGCACAATTCCT
>CAMEYZ010000219.1 GCA_945947715.1 uncultured Clostridia bacterium
CACGATATCGCCGACGGACACGGCCTCGGACGGGTGCTTGATGAATTTATTGCACATCTGCGAAATATGAACAAGTCCATCCTCGTGGACTCCAATGTCAACAAATGCGCCAAAATCTATGACATTGCGGACCGTTCCCATAAGCTCCATTCCGGGCTTAAGGTCCTTTATTTCCATAACGTCTCCGCTTCTCATCAGCGGCGGAGGCAGCTCATCACGAGGGTCTCTTCCAGGCTTTGCAAGCTCCTTCAGGATATCTGACAGCGTAGGCGTGCCGATGCCGGCATTGTCTGCTATCTGCTTCAATCCGATATTTTTAGCCTTTTCGCCGATATCGGAAAGCCTTCCGTCAGAAATATCCGCAAGAGAAAATCCACACTGCTCAATAATGCTCTTTGCAGCAGCATAGCTTTCAGGGTGAACAGCCGTGTTATCAAGGGGATTCTTTCCGTCACGTATCCGCAGGAAGCCTGCGCACTGTTCGAATGCCTTAGGTCCCAGCTTAGACACCTTAAGCAGTTGCTTTCTGTCAGTAAATGAGCCGTTTTCCTCGCGGTACTCCACGATTTTCTTAGCAATTCCAGAATTGATGCCCGAAACATAGGAAAGCAGCGACACGGAAGCTGTGTTGAGATCAACTCCCACGGAGTTTACACATTCCTCCACCACACCGCCTAAAGCCTCGTCCATGCGAGCCTTGGGCATGTCGTGCTGATACTGTCCCACGCCGATTGCCTGTGGGTCTATCTTGACAAGCTCAGCAAGGGGGTCCTGCAGACGTCTCGCAATAGAAACTGCGCTTCTGAGGGAAACGTCGTAATCAGGGAATTCCTCCGCCGCAAGCTTTGAAGCAGAATACACAGAAGCTCCCGCCTCGGAGACTACCATATAAGCCACCTTCTGAGGAATCTCCTTGATTATCTCGGCAACAACCGCTTCTGATTCTCTGGAAGCCGTTCCATTTCCGATAGAGATAGCGTTGACATTATGCTTTGCAATGAGCTTTTTCAATATTTCCTTGCCACGGGCGATGTTGTCCTTATTGCCCAGCGTAATGTGTACCACTGCGGTCTCCAGGACCTTTCCCGTATGGTCTACCACAGCAACCTTGCAGCCTGTACGATAGCCGGGGTCAAGTCCCAGTGTGACTATCCCCTTAACAGGCGGCTGCATCAGCAGCTGACGAAGATTTGAAGCAAACACCTTGATAGCAGCCTCATCTGCATTTTCAGTAAGCTCGCTACGTATTTCACGCTCCACCGAAGGATAAATGAGCCTTGAAAAGCTGTCCTCAGCGGCTTCTCTAACAAGTTTTCCGCACTCGGAGCCATTCTTTACATATTTTGCAAAGAGTACATTCTCGCCATCGCCCTCAGGTATCTCAACAGAGACCTTCAGTTTTCCCTCACGCTCTCCCCTGTCAATGGCTAGTATACGGTGTCCTGCTATCTTTTTCACAGGCTCGGAAAAGTCGTAGTAATTTTTGTAAACTGTCTCCTCCTCGGGGTCGGAGGCCTTTGATACCACATTTCCAACACGGAAGAACAGCTCTCTGAGCTCCTTACGTATCTCCGCATTATCGGAGATATCCTCAGCGATGATATCCATAGCGCCCTTAACAGCGTTTTCGGCATCGCTTACCTCCTTTTCTGCGGAAACAAATTTTGCACCCTCCGCAAAGGGATCGGTATTCTTATTCTGCAGAAGGATAAGCGCTGCAAGAGGTTCAAGTCCCTTTTCCCTTGCCACAGAAGCGCGAGTCTTGCGCTTAGGCTTATAGGGACGGTAGATATCCTCCAGCTCAACGAGAGTTTCCGCCGCAGCTATATCCTCTACGATATCATCTGTGAGCTTCCCCTGAGCCTCTATTGCATCTGAAATCTCCTGACGACGCTTGTCCAGATTGCGCAGATATGTGAGTCTGTCATATATCTCACGAAGGAGCTGATCATCGAGAGAGCCTGTCATTTCCTTACGGTAACGGGCGATAAAGGGAATAGTTTTTCCGTCGTCGATAAGGGCAACGGTATTATCTATCTGCTGCGGACGAAGCTTAAATTCCTCCGCAAGCTTCTTGTTAATATCCATAGTTTATCCTTTCGGGAAAATTATTCTTCGATGTAGACCTTCTTCATGATCTGGTCAGAAAGAGGTCTGTCATTTCTGTCGGTCTTGGTCGTCGCTATCTCGTCCACGACCTCGATGCCCTCGACAACCTTGCCGAAAGCGGCATAGCTTCCGTCAAGATGAGGAGCGTCCTTGTGCATGATAAAGAACTGCGAGCTTGCGCTGTTAGGCATCATGGAGCGAGCCATAGAGATAACGCCTCTGGTGTGCTTGATAGGATTCTTTATGCCGTTTGCAGCAAATTCGCCCTTGATGTTCTTGCCGGAGCCGCCCATACCTGTGCCCTCGGGATCGCCGCCCTGTATCATAAAGTCCTCGATAACACGGTGAAAGATAAGTCCGTCATAAAATCCCGACTTTACAAGTCCTTCAAAGTTTTCAACAGTTATAGGAGCCGCATCGGGATAAAGCTCCAGCTTGATCTTCTTTCCGTTTTCCATTTCGATTACTACCATTTTGATTTCCTCCATATTGAATTGATGTAAAAATACTTATTTATTATAACATATTATTCCGAAAAATGCAAGAGATTAACGGTTAATTTATGTGCACACTATGCACATTAATAATTGACATCAGCTCTAATGTGTGATATAATTATTCGTGGAAAAGGAGCGGTGATAAAAATGAGAAGAAAAGACCGTGAAATGTCAAAGGAATTTGCCCTTGACGTATTTGATAGCTGCGAGTATGCAGTCATGGGAATGACAGATGAAAACGGACTGCCATATTGCCTGCCCATGTCCCTTGCCCGGGACGGAGAAATTATCTATTTCCACTGCGCAGAGGAGGGCTCAAAGATAGATATTCTGCGGAAAAATCCTGACGTATGCATTACCTGTGCGGTCAACGTCCATAACGCCGAGGATAAGTTCACCGTATATTATGAATCCGCCGTAATACGCGGAAAAGCATCTGAGGTCACAGACTACGATGAAAAGATTCGCGGACTAAAAGCAATATGTCAGAAATTCACGCCCTCAAACATGGCAGACTTTGACAATGCCATTGAACGCAGCATCGCAAGGACTGCTGTGTGGAGGATAAAGATAGAAGAAGTCACCGGCAAGAAAAAAGCCATGCCCTCAAAGTAAAATTTTCTTCATAGCCCTTGACAAATTTCTATAGATATGATATAATTAGCTTTGCTGTGAATGCAGCAGCGATAATATCATATGCGGGTGTGGTGAAACTGGCAGACACGATAGACTTAGGATCTATTGCGCAAGCGTGCAGGTTCAAGTCCTGTCACCCGCACTCTTTAACCGACGCAGCTGCGTCGGTTTTTAATTTTCAGAGCATGTCTCGTGTCATATTTTTTGCTGAAATCCTCCCAATACATAAAACGGCTGCTGAGCATAACTCAACAGCCGTTGATTTTTTAT
>CAMEYZ010000220.1 GCA_945947715.1 uncultured Clostridia bacterium
TCCGAAGCGCTTTTCGTTTACGGGAAGCTGATAAACCGCGTCGGAGGTGCGGAGAACTCCGTTATCAAAGCGATTGGGAAGATATAAGGTGGGTAGTCCCCAGATCTCGGGAGCGTTCATAAATTCCGCAACTGTCATATCGTCGCTGTATCTGAAAACCTCTATGTCATTTTCATTGTCCCTGAATCTGAGCACGTTTGAGCCAAGAGAATAAGCAACTACAGCATAATATCTGCCGAAGCACAGTTCCGCAGCCTCGATGCCCTTGAAGCTGCATTTCCTTGAAAAAATATCCATTTTATATCATTTCCTTTCATTAAGAATCGTAGGTGCGGACTCTGAGAGGAATATCAAGCTTTTCCGAAAGTCGGCGACATTTCTCTATTTCCTCGGGTGAAATGACGTCGACCACTGTAAACATGACCTTTGGAACGTATTTCTTACATTCCTCTGCAAATTTTATCATAGCGTCAAACCCGTCCTCCCACTTCGGACGAGTAACCTTGTTGTACTCTTCCCTTGAACCAGCGTTCAGCGATATGGAAGCAATGTCAACAGCGCCCTCCAGCAAAGGAGCAGTGCTTTTCCCGTTGATCTTGTCACCAAGACCGTTTGTATTTATGCGTATCACCTTGTCAGGATAGAGCTTTTTAAGCTCCTTGCCGATATAGGAAACGTCGTCAGCACGTTCCATTGGCTCGCCGTAGCCGCAGAAAACTATCTCGCCGAAGGTGTCCTCGGGATATTTTCTGACCGCTTCGATGACCTCATTGCAGGTCGGTTCCCGTTCCAGCCAGAGGCTGTCCGAGCCGTAAGCACCGTCGCCGTTCTGCCTGATGCAGAAGGTACATGCGCAGGGACAGCGGTTGGTGAGATTCAGATAAAGATTTCCGTGAACGTTATAAACAAAAGTAAGACCTTTCATTTTATATGCTTCCTTATTTTTTTATCTTAAGAGAAATATCAAAAGCCTTGACCGAGTGGGTGATAGCGCCCACAGAGATGATGTCAACGCCAGTCAGAGCGATCTCGCGGACAGAATCGAGAGTAACTCCTCCCGAAGCCTCCAGCTTTGCGCGACCGTCGGTTATCTTCACACATTCCGCCATTTCAGCGGGGGACATGTTGTCCAGCATGATAACGTCTGCCTGTACAGCCAAGGCTTCCAGAAGCTCCTCCTTGTTGCGGACCTCCACTTCGATCTTGTTCATGTGACCCATCTTGCTGCGGAGGACCTTCACTGCATTAGTGATACCGCCGTAAGCATCGGCGTGGTTGTCCTTTATCATAGCCGCATCGGAGAGATTGTAGCGATGATTTCTTCCGCCGCCTATCATAACAGCATACTTTTCGAGGGGACGAAGTCCGGGAAGAGTTTTCCTCGTATCGGCGATAGTCGCCTTTGTGCCCTCACACTGAGCAGCATATTTGGAGGTCGCAGTTGCCACGCCGGACATATGCTGTAAGATGTTCAGTGAGGTCCTTTCCCCTTCAAGGATAGTTTTTGTGCTGCCGGAAACAGTGCCGATGATATCTCCCTTTTTTACCTTCTCACCGTCGTGAATGAAAATCTCGGTCTTAATATCATCATCAAGAATTTGGAAAACCCGCATTGCCACGTCGATTCCGCATAAAACTCCGTCATCCTTTGCTATGTACTGGGCCGTTGAAAAAGAATTTTCGTCGGTGAGGTAGTCGGTTGCGAGGTCTATATAATTGATATCCTCGGAAAGTGCCCTCTTTATGAGGTCGTCCACATATATTTTATTCAGCATCATAATACTTTTTCCCTTCTATTGGATTTCAGCTACTTCGCAGGCCTTGTCAAGAACGCCGCCTATCCCGTCGCTGATAAGCAGGTCCACCTTGTCGTCGTAGTCGGTGGGGGATTTGTTTATCATAGCGATTTTCTCGCCCTTAAAATAATTTATCAGCCCATTAGCAGGATAAACCGCAAGAGATGTTCCTCCGACTATGAGCAGCTGAGCCTTTGAAATGGCGTCGATAGCACCCTGTACTATGTTATTGTCGAGGCCCTCGCCGTATAGCACCACATCCGGCTTGATAAGATGTCCGCACTTGTCGCAGGACGGAACACCGTCGGAATTTTTGATATAAAGAGCGTCAAATTCCTTGCCGCAGCTCACGCAGTAGTTTCTGTGAACAGAGCCGTGAAGCTCGTACACCTTTTTGCTTCCTGCTGCCTGATGAAGTCCGTCAATATTCTGCGTGACCACAGCCTTCAGCTTGCCGCACTTTTCCAGTCTTGCAAGAGCGATATGAGCCTTGTTAGGCTTCACGTCAAGGCAGAGCATCTTATCCTTGTAAAAGCGGAAAAACTCTCCCACCTTGCTGCAGAAGAAGTCGTGACTTAAAATAGTTTCGGGGGGATAGTCATATTTCTGATTGTAGAGACCGTCCACAGAGCGGAAGTCTGGGATACCACTTTCGGTTGAAACGCCTGCTCCTCCGAAGAAGACTATATTGTCATATTGTTTTATCCATTTGCCGAGAACATTGATCTTAAGTTCGGAATTTGACATTACGCTCATAGCATTTTCACCTTCATGTCGTTCGGTATATCCAAAAAAGCACACCGTACTTTTCAGAATAAACAAATAAATACACACATTTATATTATAACATATTCGAGCGGCAATTTCTACATTTTTTTAAAACATTGTTTGAATTTTTATTCATATTGGAAGATTATACAAAATCTATTCACAAATTTATATAAAAAGTATATGAAATGTAAAATGTTTGCAATTAATAATTTAGTAACAAACCAATTGCCGAAAAGTGATATGATAAGTTTATGAAATACGATAATATAACCGAGGGCGAGTTTGTGAGTCGCCCTAACAGATTTATAGCAAATGTTCTGATAAACGGCAAAAATGAGGTCTGCCATGTTAAGAATACGGGACGGTGCAGAGAGCTGCTTCAAGCTGGTGCAAAGGTCATACTTACGCGCTCGGATAATCCTGCCCGAAAAACAAGGTACGACCTTGTGGCAGTTTATAAGAACGATATCCTTATCAATATGGACAGCATGGCTCCCAATAAGGCTGTTCATGAATGGCTCTCAGAAGGCGGCATGGGAGAATTTACAAGGCTCTGCCCCGAACACACGATAGGGGACAGCCGCTTTGATTTTTACGGAGAGATAGGTAAAAGGCGGATAGTTATCGAGGTCAAGGGAGTGACCCTGGAGAATGAGGGGATTGTTCGTTTCCCAGATGCGCCCACCGAAAGAGGAGCAAAGCATCTGAGCGGTCTTATCCGCCTTGCCTCCGAGGGCTATGAAGCCTATGCCTTTTTTGTGGTACAGATGAAGGGTATGAAGTATTTTACACCCAATCGAGATACCGACCCTGTATTTTCTGATATGCTCGTAAAAGCGTCGGAAAGCGGTGTACATATCATCTGCCGACAGTGTGACGTTTTCCCCGACGGTATGACTATCTGTGAACCTCTTGAGA
>CAMEYZ010000221.1 GCA_945947715.1 uncultured Clostridia bacterium
CGTCCTCCGTTTTTATCTTTTGGTGATAACCTTATCCACCAGACCGTACTCGCAGGCCTCCTCAGCGGTCATATAGTGATCGCGCTCGGTGTCGCGGTTGATAGTCTCGATATCCTTGCCGGTATTCTCAGCGAGGATACGGTTCATCTTTTCGCGGGTGTGGACCATATGGTCGGAGTGTATCTTGATATCGGTACACTGACCGGAAAGTCCGCCGGAAATAAGAGGCTGATGAATGAGTATCTCGGAATTAGGGAGAGCTATTCTCTTGCCCTTAGCGCCCGAGGAGAGCAGGAATGCTCCCATAGAAGCCGCCATACCGATGCAGATAGTAGAAACATCGCACTTGATGTAGTTCATGGTATCATAGATAGCCATACCTGCGGTAATGCTGCCTCCGGGGCTGTTTATATAAAGGCTTATATCCTTTTCGGGATCCTGTCCTTCAAGGAACAGAAGCTGTGCAACTACCAGACTTGCCGAGGTATCGTTTACCTCGTCGGAGAGCATAACTATTCTGTCATTTAAAAGTCTGGAGAAAATATCAAACTGTCTTTCTCCTCTGCTTGTCTGTTCAACAACATAAGGAATATAACTGCCCATCTAAAAAAACCTCCCGTTTGTTCTGAAAATGTTTGTTTTTTATGCCTGCAAAAATACAAGCAAGATAATTAGAGGCAAGAAGCAAGATAAAATGAACCTTGCCTCTTGCTTCTACTTTGCCTATTAATTGTGTAATTTCTGACGACTATAGAGAGCAGACCTGCTCAGTAAGCTATCAGCTGCAAGTCAGGCGATCTTAGCGCTGTCCTTAACGAGCTTAGCAGCAGCCTCTACCTTAAGGTCGTCCATGATATTCTGCTTAGTAACGATCTGCTTTACCTGAGCAGCAGTGATCTTGTAAGCATCAGCGATCTTCTGAACCTCAGCCTCAACAGCCTCGTCAGTGATCTCAACGTTTTCAAGCTGAGCGATCTTCTCGAAAGCGAGGCGGAGCTTTACCTGCTTTTCTGCGTTGTCGTGGAAGGTCTTTCTGAAGCCCTCAGCGTCCATACCTGTGTAGGAGAGGTAAGTCTCAAGGTTAAGGCCCTGAGTGGAGAGACGATACTCGAAATCTCTTACCATTTCGTCGATCTTAGCCTCGATCATCTCGTTAGGAACCTCAGCGGTCATCTTCTCGATAACTGTATCATAGAGCTTGTTCTCAGCCTCGATATCTGCGTTCTTAGCAGCTCTTTCGGTGAGCTTTGTCTTGATATCGTTCTTAAGCTCGTCGAGAGTATCGAACTCAGAAACGTCCTTAACGAACTCATCGTCGATCTCAGGAAGCTCAAGAGCCTTAATCTCGTGGAGCTTTACCTTAAACTCAGCGGGCTTACCTGCGATATCTGTCATCTGATAGTTCTCAGGGAATGTAACATTTACTGTGAACTCATCGCCGGGGTTGTGGCCGATGATCTGATCCTCAAAGCCGGGGATAAAGTAGCCTGTACCGAGCTTAAGCTCGTACTTTTCCTCCTTACCGCCGTCGAAAGCAACGCCGTCGATGAAGCCCTCGAAGTCGATAACAGTGGTATCGCCGTTCTCAGCAGCTCTACCCTCAACGGTAACGAGTCTGCCCTGTCTCTCGCGGAGTTTGCCGATCTCGTTATCAACGTCCTCGTCGGTAATATCCTTGACATTTTTAGCAATTTCTATACCCTTATAATCGGAAATTTCAACCTCAGGCTTAGAAATAACGATAACCTTGAAAACAACGCCATTATTCTTGTCGAGAGAGGTAACCTCAATGTCAGGTCTTACAACAGGAGTAAGTCCAGCCTCTTCAACTGCGGGGCCAACTGTAACAGGAACGAGAGCGTTAACAGCGTCCTCATAGAAGAAGCCCTCGCCGTAAAGCTTTTCGATCATTTTTCTGGGAGCCTTGCCCTTTCTGAAGCCAGGAACTGTGATGTTCTTAGCCTTTCTGCGGTAGGTAGACTGTACAGCATTTTCGAACTGTGCAGCATCGACCTCTACTTCGAGCTCATATTTGTTTGTTTCGATCTTATTTGTTGATTTTAACATTCGGGTAACATCCTCTCAATAAATTTTTGTTTATATTTTAAGGCTTTATTCACAGTGCAAGTATCTCTGCAAAGCCTGTAAATCCGCTGTTTAAACGGCATAAAGCACATATGTTAATTATATCATAAACACTTTAATAAAGCTATAGCAAAACCGCATTTTCTGCATTTTGCACAATTTAAAGAACTTTCTGCGGTACAAATTGTATGTAATCACTTGAAACAAGCTGATAAAAGATACCGTCCCGTTCGCCGATGAAAGCATTTTCACAGGATCTTCCATGGATATGACCGTACCAGCATTTTTTGATATCATGTCTTTTCAGGACGTCGAGAATGCTGTAATTAACGCTGTTTCCGAAGATAGGCGGATAATGGAGAAACACCAGTGGGATAAGTCCCTCCTTTTCAGCGGAGGCTATCGACGTTTCAAGTCTCCCAGCCTCACGGGCGAGGACCTTAGCATCGGCAGGCTCACCGTTTTCGGCTATCCAGCCCCTCGTTCCGCAGATGCCGTAGCTTTCATAGCGGTAATGATTGTTGTGGAGTATGCTTATGGTATCGAAGCCATTTTCGGAGAGATATTTTGTCATTTTGCCCATAGTGCTCCACCAGTAGTCGTGGTTACCCTTTGAGATTATCTTCTTACCGGGGAGCTCATTGATGAACTTAAAATCGGCATAGGCTTCAGTGAGCTTCATCGCCCAGCAGATATCGCCGGGGATAACGACAGTATCGTTTTCCGACACATTTTCAGTCCAACCTGTTTTAATGCGTTCCATATAGTTGTCCCAGCCACGGAAAATATCCATAGGCTTATCCTCGCCCAGTGACAGGTGAAGATCTCCGATAACATACAGCGACATACAATGCCCTTTCCTATAAGTTTAGTGATTATCTCCTTATCGTCCGAAATGCGCCTGTTTTGCAGCAGCAAACAAGCGCACCGAATTACACTATTTTGTTTTGTCCGTTTGTTATTATGTCATGCGATTGGCTGTCCTTGTTTTCCGAACAGCTTTCGATTTACGTTCGATTGGCTGTTCTGTTTCGGTCTTACTCGTTTGTTATTATGTCATGCGATTGGCTGTCCATTTTTTATTCACTGTTTTTTCTGAACGGCTTTACGGTTACATGAGAGTAATTGTTCGTTTTCGGCGGAGCAGAGCTCCGCGCATTTGATTCAAATGCTTTAGCATTATTGCTGCTCAAATGCTGCGCCGCCCGAGCAGTGGTTCTGCTTAGATACTCACCGGATTTACTTTGTTAGATTCCGCGTTTTTTTCACGGGCGGCGCTATTGTTGTTCGTTGATTCGGCTTAGATGAAGAGCATCGCTGTGTTACGTGCCGGTGGGGGTATTTCGCCGCGTGCGCGCGGCGACCAAAGGGCGCCGCCCTTTGGAAACCTGCAGCC
>CAMEYZ010000222.1 GCA_945947715.1 uncultured Clostridia bacterium
CTTGTTTTCGGTGGTATATTCCTCATTTTCCACAGACGTCGGGCAAACAAGAACGTCACCCTTATCTGTTTGATATTGGGGCTTATCCCTTATCTTCGGTATATGGTACTGAACAATCACTCCTATCTTCACGAATTTTTCACCTACAGAGCGCAGGCAGCGTCAGTTCTTGCATTATGCGCAATAGTGTGGTTTAATCTGAGATTTTCCGAGCACAAAGCCAAAACCAAAACCAAAAAGAAGGCTTCGGCTAAATCTTGATAAAAAGTGTTTAGGCAATCCTGACACAACACATACAAGTAGGCTTTGTGCCGGGATTGCCATATAAAAAGCGTTACCTTTTAAATCGATAGGTAACGCTTTTTATATCGAAATATAGCTATTCGATAAGTATATTGCTTGCAGTTTTTGTTATGTATTCTTATCAAAAGTCTTATCTATTGCAATAACCAGCACTTCCGACTGTATCAATGTGTTCAGTGAGGGGTCGCCCTCACGTATTCTCATAGTACGGCGGATCTCCTTTGGTATGACCACTCTGCCCAGATCGTCTATCCTTCTGACAATTCCGGTTGCTTTCATATTTATATACCTTCCTTTCAATATACGTTATCCGACAGAGGATATCGTCGGACCATAATATTGTTTCATTTTTCCGAAATAGAAGATAAGATCAGCTCTGAATTGATTGTTTTCGGGCTGTTTTCTTTTCGTGATGTTAGTTTTTGCAGAAGAGGCATTAATATACATAAAAGAAATCTATTTTTTTGTCGGAACATGTAGGTAATTTTTTGAAAAGCTATTGATTTATTTCGTAAGTTATGATAAAATTAAAATGACTTTTATTCATTTTAAGAAAGGAAAATCATATGGAAGCATTTTATAAATTTGTGATACTTGCATTTATATTTGCATCGGGCTGTATCGTTGGCTGGGGAATTGAAGTGATATTCCGACGCTTTTCTCCTGCTAACAAGGAGCGTGTCTGGATAAATCCCGGCTTTCTCACAGGACCCTATCTGCCACTGTACGGCTGCGGACTGACGATACTTTATTTATTAGCAAGCCTTGAGCAGTATATACATATTGAAAATGCCTTTGTCCGAAAAACGGTGCTTATCATCGCCATGGCGGTGGCAATGACTCTGATAGAGCTTATTGCAGGAGAGATATTCATTGTCCGAATGAGGATAAAGCTGTGGGACTACTCAGGCTTGTGGGGAAATTATAAGGGGATAATCTGTCCGCTGTTTTCGTTTTTCTGGGCAGTTCTGGGTGCGGCATATTATTTCCTTATTCACCCGCACATTCTGTCGGCGCTGGAATGGTTTTCTCATAATCTGCTGTTTTCCTTCTGCATCGGATTTTTTTATGGAATATTTATCATTGACCTGTGCTACTCCTTCAATGTGGTGGGGAAGATCAAAAAATTCGCAGCGGAAAAGGAAACGGTCATCAAATACGAGGAATTCAAAAAGCATATCCGCCGCAGCGCAAAGGAACGCAAGGAAAAGTACAACTTTATGCTTGCTCTTGCTTCTCAGACGCCCTTGTCTGAGCATCTGAGGACCTACTTTGAAAAGCTTTCTGAGGACGAGCGGTTTGCTAAGCTAAATGAAATGGGCGAAAAGGTCAAGGAAAAAATTGAAGAGAAAAAGAACGAAAAGAAATGAGGTCTGACCTGAAATGAACAGGATCGTAAAATGGTGCAGGGGACAGCCTGTGCTGATGATAGCTTTTCTGGCAGCGCTTATCACGGTGTTTATTGTCCCGCCGGACAGCGGATATCTGTCCTACTGCAATACCTCTGTGCTGATATTGCTGTTTTGTCTGATGCTGGCGGTGGCAGGACTGCGGAGCGTGGGCGTGTTCGAAAAAATAACGGATATTCTGCTGAAAAGGTCGGGCAATGTAAGGCGGCTGGGCCTTATTATGATGAACCTCTGCTTTTTCAGCGCTATGCTTGTGACAAATGATGTGGCACTGCTTACCTTTGTTCCACTGACGCTTCAGCTTTTCGAGGGCACTGATGACGACAGGAGCCTGATACGCATGATAGTTCTGGAAACAGCCGCAGCGAATCTGGGCAGCATGCTCACTCCTATAGGAAATCCGCAGAATCTGTATATCTATTCGGAGTTCGGACTGACTCCGGCGGAATTTGTTTCGACAATGCTTCCTGCGGGCATCGTAAGCTATGGGATACTCACGGGGCTTTCCTTAGGATTGCTTGATAAGTCTCCCTGCAGGACAAATGTGGGGCATAAAATTTCAGCAATCCCCAAAGGACGGGCCTTCGGATATTTTGCAGTTTTTCTGATGTGCATTGCTTCGGTGCTGAGGATAATTCCTGACTGGGCATGTCTGGTTATTTCCGCAGCGGCGGTGTTTATTATTGACAAAAAGCTGTTTAAAAAGGCGGATTATGCGCTGCTTGCAACCTTTGTCTGCTTTTTCGTTTTTGTGGGAAACATTGCCCGGATAACCGTCGTCAGGGACTTTTTCTCGGAGATACTCGCAGGACGGGAGCTTATTATCTCTGCGCTGCTGTCTCAGTGCATAAGCAACGTTCCCGCAACGGTCATGCTCTCAGGATTTACAGAAAACGCCAAAGCTCTGCTTCTGGGCGTGAATATCGGAGGACTGGGCACGCCTATCGCTTCACTTGCAAGTCTGATATCCTATCAGTTCTACAGCAAGTCGGAGGGAGCATCTACGGGAAAATATCTTCGGGTTTTTCTCGCAGTGAATTTCGGAGGCCTTGCGTGCCTACTTTTATTTGAAAC
The DNA here is from genome assembly GCA_945947715.1 of uncultured Clostridia bacterium. Lineage (GTDB taxonomy): Bacteria > Bacillota > Clostridia > Oscillospirales > Ruminococcaceae > RGIG4694. Next base: position 2,787 of record CAMEYZ010000222.1, read on the forward strand.
ACTGATGCTAAAAATATACCCTGTATAAAATAAGCCTGTCGGCAGATTCACCGACAGGCTCAAATTATTTATATTAGCTTACATTATTAGCCCATTATAGCGACAACTTCGTGTACGCCCTCTGTGATACCGCTGATGATATTTCCGTCAACAGCCTTACCGTCAATAGTCATGGACTTGATGCCCTTGCAAACATGATCGGGATTTTCAATCTTAATGCGGAACTCTGCACCTCTGAACTTTCTTGTTACAGAGTAGCCATCCCACTCGTGAGGAATGGAAGGATCGATCTTAAGACCGTCGTAATCGGGCATGATACCCAGGATATACTGGGAGATAGCCACGAAATTCCATGCAGCTGTACCTGTGAGCCAGCTGTTCTTAGCCTCGCCGAAACGCTTTGCGTCCTTACCTGCGATCATCTGAGCGTAAACGTAGGGCTCGGTTCTGTGGAGCTTTTCGTCCTCGATGAATGCGGGAGCTATTCTTGTATAATAATCGTAAGCGGTATCGCCCTTGCCTGCATATGCTGCAGCGCAGATTATCCATGCATCGCTGTGGCAGAAGATACCTGCGTTCTCCTTATATCCGCCGGGATATGTGGAGATCTCGCCGTACTCCACCACCTACTAAGAGAAGGGAG
>CAMEYZ010000223.1 GCA_945947715.1 uncultured Clostridia bacterium
ATGACTTACTTTGCGATTCTATTTGCTTTGCGTTTGCTGCCGTCCGCTCTTTTGACACGGGCGGCGCTTTATTGCTGTTCGCTGCTTCGGCTTTCGGTCACTTCCGCGGTTTGATGTCACATATGCTGAACAACCCCAAACGCGGCAATGGCAGCGGGTCATCCCGCCGCGGCAATGGCAGCGGGTCATCCCGCCGCGGCAACCGCTGTCGGGCGGACCCGACCCCGCTTAGTCTTCGCGGTATTCTTCCATGATGAATGCTTCGAAGATATCCCCTTCCTTGACGTCATTGAACTTCTCCAGGGTGATGCCGCACTCGTATCCTTCTGCGACCTCCTTCACGTCGTCTTTGAAACGCTTCAGACTGGACATCTTATCCTCCGCAATTACTATTCCATCACGCACAACACGTATTTGCGCATTTCTTGTGACCTTGCCCGATAATACATATGAGCCCGCAACAGTTCCTACACCGGATATCTTGAAGGTGCTTCTTACCTCTATCCTGCCCAGCTGATTCTCTCTGAACTTCGGAGCAAGCATGCCCTTCATAGCTGCTGTGATCTCTTCGATAGCATCGTAAATTATGCGGTACAGCTTAATCTCTACACCGTCACGCTTTGCATTTTCCTCTGCAACAGGGTCGGGACGTACATTGAATCCGACAATGATAGCATTGGACGCATTGGCAAGCATGATATCGCTCTCGTTGACAGCACCTACACCACCGTGGATAACTCTTACGCGCACCTCATCGTTGGAAATCTTCTCAAGAGACTGCTTTACAGCCTCGACGGAGCCCTGAACGTCTGCCTTTACGATAATGGGCAGCTCCTTGATCTCGCCCTGTTCTATCTGGCTGAACAGATTGTCGAGGGTAACCTTCTGATACTGCTTGAACTGTTCCTGCTTAGCCTCGTGCTTACGCTGTTCGACCAGCTCTCTTGCAAGGCGCTCGTCCTCAACTGCATTGAAGGTATCGCCTGCGGAGGGAGCCTCGTCAAGTCCTGTTATCTCAACAGGATATGAGGGTCCTGCTGCAGTAACAGTCTCGCCCTTGTCGTTAGTCATAACTCTTACACGGCCCACAGATGTGCCTGCGATGATGATATCGCCTGTGTGCAGAGTACCCTTCTGAACAAGCAGAGTAGCGATAGGACCTCTTCCCTTATCCAGTCTTGCCTCGATAACAGCACCCTTTGCCAGTCTGTCAGGATTAGCCTTCAGCTCGGCAACCTCTGCTACCAGCAGAACATTTTCCAGAAGCTCGTCGATGCCCTCGCCCGTCTTTGCAGATACGGGAACGCAGATCACATCGCCGCCCCATTCCTCGGGAACAACGCTGTGTTCGGTGAGCTGCTGCTTTACACGATCAGGATTTGCGCCGGGCTTATCCATTTTGTTGATAGCAACTATCATGGAAACTCCCGCAGCCTTTGCATGGTTGATAGCCTCAATGGTCTGGGGCATGATACCGTCATCTGCCGCAACTACGAGGATAGCTATATCCGTAACGGAAGCTCCTCTTGCTCTCATAGAGGTGAACGCCTCATGGCCGGGAGTATCCAAGAAGGTGATGTCGCTGCCATTGTAATTTACGCGGTACGCACCGATATGCTGGGTGATTCCGCCCGCCTCAGAAGCGGTAACGTTAGCATTTCTGATGCGGTCCAGAAGGGATGTCTTACCATGGTCAACGTGACCCATAACAACAACTACAGGAGCTCTTTCAACGCCCTCGCTGTCGTCGTCAGAATCGTCGATAAGACGGTCCTCGATAGTAACGATTATCTCCTTTTCGACCTTTGCGCCCAGCTCCTCTGCAACCAGTGAAGCGGTATCAAAGTCGATGACCTGATTTATAGTGCACATTTCGCCGAGCCCCATCAGCTTCTTGATGACCTCGCTGGCTGTGACCTTAAGTCTGGAAGCAAGCTCGGAGACAACTATCTCATCGGGGATAAGCACCTTAAGCTGCTGCTTTCTTGCTCTTTCAAGCTCCAGACGACGCAGCTTGTCAGCCTCCGACTCCTTCTTTGTGGAATACTTCTGCTTATCTCTCTGAGCGGACTTCTGAGTAAGCTTCTGCTTCTTGGAGAAATTGTCCTTTCCTCTTTTTCCGCCTGAGCCACCCTGAGTATTCGCCATGTTTTCGTATCTTTCGTTGTACTTATCGATCTCAACATAGCTTCCTCTTGTATCAACAGTATGGATATGCTGCTGAGTAACGGTACCCTCTCCGAATTTCACGTCGAGAGTCTGCTTTTTCTTCTGTTCACGGGGAACGTCCTGCTTAACGTCCTTTTTAGCCTTTTCGTTTTTCTTGTGCTCGTCGGCCTTCTTCACCTGCTGATTGAATCTTTCCAGCTGTGACTTCTGCTCCTGAACGGGCTTCTTAGCGGACTTATCCTCAGCAGGCGCATTATTCTGCTTAGGTGCAGGCTTAGCCTCCTCCTTCTTCTGAACAGGCTTATTTTCCTGCTTTACGGTCTCTGTCTTCTGAGCAGGCTTATCCTGCTTGACAGTCTCAGCCTTCTGCTTAGGCTTATCCTTGGCTGCAGGCTGTTTGTTCTCCGCAGGCTTTTCCTCAGTCTTTTTCTTCTTTACGGGAGCGTCCTTCTTAGCGGTCTCCTTCTTAGGCTCCTCCTTTTTCACGGGAGCTGTTTTCGCTGCAAAATATTCATTAAAGCTGCCTACCTGATTATGCTGGGAATAGTATTCCAGCACATAAGTCATTTCCTCGGCGGTAAGACTTGCCGTCGGCTTCTTTACGGAGTCAAGCTCCTTCGCCATAAAATCAATAAGCTCCTGATTGGTTATTCCGAGATCCTTTGCGACCTCGTTAAGCTTAGCTTTTGACTGATGCTTTGTACTCATAGGCTTAATACCCTCCATATGTTATGTTCATTCCGAAGCAAGCTCGGTAAATTTTTCTGCAAAACCCTTGTCACATACCGACATGACCGCTGCCTTTTTTCCTATTCCCCCATACATTTCCTCCATGGAAATATCGGTCTTGAGCACGGCAATGTTTTTCTTATCCGCGAAAAAACGCACCTCTTTTTCGGTCTTTGGGGAGATATCCGCAGTGAGTATTATCACCTCAGCGCTGCCGTCCCCGATAGATTCCTTGACCGAATCAAAGCCCGTTGTGAGCTTAGCGGCTTTTCTGCATATCGTGAGCAGGTTCATTATCCTTGTTTTGTTCATTCCTGTTGTGAAAGCTCCTTCTCCATATGACTATATACCTCGTCGTCGATGCGGCAGGAAAACGCCTTTTCAAGTCGTCTTGACTTTTTCGCCTTGTTAAGACATTCCGTGCAGCGGCATATATATGCTCCCCTGCCCGACTTTTTACCTGTCAGGTCCACGGAAATATCCCCCTCCGGAGACTTCACCACCCGGACAAGCTCCTTTTTCGGCTTCAT
>CAMEYZ010000224.1 GCA_945947715.1 uncultured Clostridia bacterium
AAATGGCCGCGGAGACGGCTGCATGACCATTTGGTATTGTATTTATCAATAATTGCCGAGAATGAAGGTAATGGTTCCGAAGGGGAAAATGAGAGGTATCTTGTAGGTATCTACCATATCTGTGAGCTTATCGCCGCGGAGCACCTGCTGAGGCTCCAGTCTGAGCTCACGTCCTGTATCGTTGGAAACGTTGACTGCAAAAAGTCCATTATGAAGATTAAGGAACTCGCCTGCGCATGCGTCCGCCATTTCGTCCACAGCGGTAAGCTGTTCGCCTGCGTATCGAGAGCCAAACTCGATGTAAGCCTGGTCGTCTGCGTCGATGGACGAGGTGCAGGAGAATTCGCCGTTGATATGCTGAACGCCTGCGTTTGTGAAGGTATATTCAGTGATTTTTTCGCAGTTCATGGGCATGAAATCATCGCCGATAAAGCGAACGATATTCTTGAACAGAAGATCTATGTATTCCACCATAAGCTCGTCATCAGAGTTATCGAAGTCATAGAAGGAGCGGATGACCTGCTGAATCTTTTCGTTATCATTATCCTTAAAGTCGCTGTCCGACAGAGAATTTTCATTTTTGTAGCTATTGAGAGCGTCTTCAAACTGGCTGTTGGTCATATAGCCCTTGTCAACGAGAGCCTGTCCCAGTATCAGGTGAGTACCCGACTGCTGAGAGAAGAGCTTTTCGACCTGATCACCGGTCATAAAGCCCATATCCACAGCGATTTCGCCTATTCTCTTATCGACCTTCTGCTGCTGAGCATGGACCATTTCCACCTGTTCAGCGGTCATATATCCTGCATTTATAGCAAGAACTCCGAGCTTGACTCTTGTAGTTTTAAGAACAGAAAGCGCCTCGGAAAGCTGATCAGGACTAACGAGTCTTTTATTGAGAAGGTAGTTTCCAAAAAATTGCGTAAACATTTTTTACTCCAATCCGATTAATATAGTTTATTTTGCGAGCTTTTCAATGATAGATTTAACCTGATTTTCCTCGAGTGGTTTCTGCAGGAAGTCGTAAGCGCCTGCGGTGATAGCCTCCTTAAGATTTTCCTGTGTACCCACAGAAGAAGCCATAATAACCTTAGCATCGGGGTTTATTTTAAGTATCTGCTTCAGAGCGTCAACGCCGTTGACCTTAGGCATAACGATATCCATAAAGGTCACATCGGGGAGATGATTCTTATACATATTAACAGAAGCCTCTCCGTCGCCCGCTTCAACAACAGTACCAACTCCCAGGGACTTTATAAAGGTCACCATTTTCTTTCTGGCAAGAAGTGAATCATCGCAAATCAAAACGGTCATATTTTCAAGACTCATTTTAAATATCCTCCGTTTCCGTAATCAAAATAAGTAGTTCAAATATATGTTTATTATAACATAACAAAATCTAAAAATCAATAGTTTTTTGTAAGATTTAATAAAAATATTACCTTTATTAATAAAGAAATAAAAAAATCGGCAATAAGCCGACGAATATAAAAACAAAAGACTCCGCCCAGCCGCCATGTGGCGAATAAAACCCGCACAAAGCAGGTGGGCAACAGCCCAACAGTTTCACGCTCCCTGCATCCGTTACCCCGCTCATATAAAGCGGCGGGAGGTCTGCAATCCCCTGTCGGAGTCTGAATCCCTAAATTAAAGTGTTGGATTATAAAACCACACTTTATCGGTCAAGGCAGAATCTTTTCTCTGATATTATTATATCACCTCTGCAGAGAAAAATCAATAGATTTCACTAAAAAAAATTTGGAAATTTTTTGTGATATGTCACAATTGACAACAAAAACAAGGCTCCCGGGAAATTTCTCAGGGAGCCTTGAAAACGCTATTGATTTAACAAATCACTGATGAACTCAGAATGAAGCAACATCGCTTTCATTTCCGCTTGCAGCCACAGCTGCTTCACGGGTGGAATAATACTTGTTTGTGGACTTGTTGAAGTATCTGTAGGTTGATGAGTAGCTGTTGCTCTGATAATTTGAAGCGTCGCCGGATAAATAAACGTAACGGTTAGAACCGCCTGCACTTGCTGCAGCTGTGCTGGTAGCGTAGTAGCGGTTAGTTGCATAGCTGTAATAAGGATAGCTTGCGGAGTAATAGTAGCTCGAAGAATTAGAGGGGATGCTTGAGCCTTCAGAAACGTAGCTGCTGTTATTGTTAGAAGCTGCTACAGCATCGGAATAGTTTCTGTAATATTTGCCGGTCACGCTGCTGTACCAAGGAGTCATTGAGCTATAGCTGTTGCTGATATCGCTTGAATACAATGCGCTGTAATCGCTGATATACTGAGAATTTCCTCCCGCAGCCAAAAGAGCGTCAGAGTAGGTCTTGTACCACTTGCCGTTATATCCATAGGGGAACACAACGCTGGGTGATGTGCTGCTGTTGGAGCTTGTTCCCGAGTAGTCCTTGACATAAGATGAATTGTTGCCGGAGGCAGCAAGAGCGTCGGAATACTTCTTGTAGAACTTATTTGTAATAGAGCTGTAATAAGGATAGGAAGCGCTGTAGCTGTTGCTTACATCTCCGCTGTAGCTTGATGTATAGTCTCTGACATAAGCGCTGTTATTTCCAGAAGCAGAGAGTGCATCGGAATAGGTCTTGTAGAACCTGTTTGTGTAGGAGCTGAAATAGGGATAAACTGCGCTTCCAGTCAGGCTTGAATTGGTGCTTGCGTCGCCTGTGGAAACATAGTTTGTATTTCCGCCGGAAGCAGCAAGAGCATCCTGATAGGTCATATAATAAAGCTTTGTGACGCTGCTGTAGTAAGGATAATTGCTGCTGTAATAGTTGCTTGTGCTGGTCTGATTGCCCTTAGTTACATAGCTTGAGATGTTGTTTGAAGCGGTAACTGCGTCAGCATAGCTCTTGTAATAGAGCTTAGTATAGCTGCTGTAATAGCAGAAGATATTGCTGTAGGTAGGACTACTGAATGCGGAATTATCACCGTAATATACGTAGGTGCTTACGTTGTTGGAAGCAGCCAGAGCATCAGCATAGGTCTTGTAGTATTTATTGGTATAGGAGCTGTAGTAAGGATAGGTCGTGCTGTAGGAGTTGCTGGAAGAGGAATTATCTCCATAGGAAACATAGCTGCTGATATTCTTGGAAGCAGTGAGCGCATCAGCATAGGTCTTGTAATACAGCTTAGTATAGCTGCTGTAGTATGGATATGTTGTGCTGTATTTTGTGCTGGAATTTATGTACTCACCATAGGAAACATAGCTGCTGTTATTTTTAGAAGCAGACAGTGCATCAGAATATGTCTTGTAATACTTATTGGTGTAGCTGCTGTAATAAGGATAGGAAGCGCTGTAGGTACTGCTGCTGTCAGCCTCTGCCATACCTAAAGAAACGTAGCTGCTATTGTTTTTAGAAGCATAGAGCGCATCGCTGTAGCTCTGAT
>CAMEYZ010000225.1 GCA_945947715.1 uncultured Clostridia bacterium
GGTGGGCTCGTCGAGGACCAGTATCTTCGGGTTATTGAGCAGTGCCTGTGCGATGCCGAGCCGCTGCTTCATTCCGCCGGAAAAGGTTTTTATCTTCTTTTTAGCTTCCTTCGTCAGCGAGACCAGCTCTAAAAGCTCCTCGGTCTTTTCCCGCGTCCTTGCCTTGGGCAGTCCCTTAAGTGCAGCTATGTACATCATAAAATCCCGTGCGGTAAATTCTGGGTAATAGCCGAAATCCTGGGGAAGATAGCCCAGAACATCACGGTATTCCTCCCGTGAAACATCTATGCCGTCAAAGGAGATGCTTCCCGATGTGGGATTTAGCACCCCGCACAGCATTCGCATAAGGGTAGTCTTTCCTGCGCCGGTTGCACCCAGAAGGCCGTATACTCCATTTTTAAGGGTAAGGGACACACGGTCGCAGGCTATTTTGTTTCCGTAATTTTTTGTCACTCTGTCAAGTATCAGTTCCATAATATGCTTCTCCGTTCGTTATTTTTCTAATATTTACGATGACAGCGGCAGCTCCCAGAGCTCCTGCAGCAGCACACAGCGGTCCTCCGATACTCTCCGCGGTCTGTGCTCCCGCAGCACCTGCGAGGATTCCACCCAGGCTTACTCCGACAGCAAATACTGCGCTGATGTAAATGCCCTCCTGTCCTCTGAAGCGGCGCAGAAACGCAAGGGACATCCCATTGACCGAAAGAAAGGGAGCGAAAATATACCATGCTGCTCTGAGGACACCCACAACGGAAAACAGCCCCGATATCACCGCAGCTGCAGCAATTACAAAAAAGCCGCATACTCCGAGGATAAGGGTCCTTGCACCTGTGAGCTGCGGAAGGGAGAATCTGCAGGCCGCCTCAAGCTCGTTCATGCCATACACCACCGAACGTGATATCTCGGCGGCAGTAAGTATGGCCAGGAAGGGCGTCATGGAGGATATGAGCCACACCTCCGATAGATGTATCTGCGCATAGGCTGTATCGGGAACAACACATACGATGGCAGCCGCTGCAGCCAGCATCAGAAGGGAAGCAGCCCAGAACCGCTTTCTGATATATTTTATCTGGGACAGGATAAAGCCCCCGAAGGACAGCTTCGGGAATGGGAGTGCCTTCAGGAAGGCTTCGCGGTTTACAGGCTCTGGCGGGGTGAAGGCTTCGGACAATTCTTTTCTGACATTCATTTCGATGCTCCTTTCAGATGTTTTTTCATTTCAGCAAGAGCGGCGCTCTCTAGACGATGGACAGCATACCGTGATATTCCCAGTATCTTTGCCGTTTCGCTTACTGTCAGCTCGGCTATGTATCGCATCACCAGCACCTCACGGCGAGCTTCGTCCAGCTTTTCAAGGGCTGTGTGAACTGCTATTTTCGTATCGCTCCTGTCTGCGAAGCCCTCGGAGGACTGCTCGTCGGACAGCTCCTCCCAGCGTCTGCTGCGGAAATGGTCAGCGCAGAGATTTTTCGCAATGGTAAAAAGATACGCAGCATCTCTGTCGTTTCTGATGTCATCATTCCGAGCGAAGTATCTCAGAAAGGCTTCCTGAGTGATATCCTCGGCACAGTGAGAGTCTCTCACCTTGTAAAAGCAATAGCGGTATATTTTGTCATAGGCTCTGCTGATATCCTCTGCCACGGAAAAACCTCCTTTCATAATGTATAACGTTTATGCTCGGCGAAATGTGCGGAAAAATTTATCATACAGTAAAAAACACCGCCTGAACAGCTTCAGACAGTGTTTTCTGACTTGTCGGTCATTCGTTGAGAAAGAGCTTCATGGACATGTATATGGACTTGTCCTCCTCGAATCCCGAGCTTTTATACAGAGGATATCCGCATTTAGTGGAGCGGAGCTCTATGTAGGACAGGTCCCAGCGCTTGCCGTCCTCCACAGCCATTTTTACAAGCTCCTTTCCGATGCCTCTGCGGCGGAATTCGGGCAGCACCAGGACGTTCATAAGTGTACCTGTTTTGCCGGTAATGAACAGCGGACTTGCAGGCTTGTTTATCAGCACAAAGAACACGCAGCCTGCTGCTTTGCCGTCCTCCTCTGCCAGATATACCACGATATCGCGGTTAAGATGCTCCTGAAAATATCCGGGTATCTGTCTGCGAATCTTGTCGGCGGTCTCCTTTTCCAGCTCAGGGTGAGTTTCGGTCAGGTATTCCATTCTCAGCATAAGTATGGTATCCATATCTGCAGGCTGAGCCTTTCTGTATGTTATCATTTGATCACTTTCCTTGTTTTATTTGATTACTATTATACTATATTGGGTATAATATGTCAACTTGTGCAATATAAACAAAAATATTGTCAAAATCAGCTTGTTATTTGTAGAATAAATTTTCAAAAAATTATTGACATTGTGGGTAGCTTATGATATAATAATTAATGTTGACACGGGGTGTAGCTCAGTTTGGCTAGAGCGCTACCTTGGGGTGGTAGAGGCCGTGGGTTCAAGTCCCGTCACTCCGACCAACTTAAATAACCTCTCAAATGGCTGTAATGCGTCATTGGAGAGGTTATTTTCATATACTCATATATGTTCTGGACAGCTTTTGGACAAAAACGCTCTGACTTTTCATGGGGTTTGTCTGATGAAAAGCTTAGCATATCTTGACAAATCCTGTCCGTTACGGTATAATTATAGTACAGAAATAATCATCATTTAATTGATATTAAAGTGTTAAATCGAGAGCGGTTATGATGAAAAAAATCTTAGACTGTAGTTTTCACCGAAAAATCTTCATTACCTTATCTGCGATGGCGGCACTTATCATTTTATCCTGCATTGTATCGGCGCAGATAAGCGGGCTGGAGGAAAGCTCTTGCTGGGACGTGCTTCATCAGTATGTTTCACAGACCGCATCGGAGACAGGGACACCTACCGTATAGTCGGAGACGAGTTTGTCGCTTTTGTAAAGGACGGAAGTGCTGAGCAGATAGGCGAAATGATAACTGAGATCAATACCGAAATGGAGACTCATGGCTATCATGTTTCTATAGGCGCCTGCAGCTGTGAAAAGCCGATATATATGGACAGCGTCATCAAATCGGCAGAAGCACATATGTATGACGAGAAAAAGCACTATTACGATCAGAAGGGCGCAGGTATGCGGTCAAGATGATTTTTTTGACATGAGTGAAATATTCTCTTCGGGAGGAATAGCTATGTCCGATAAATACAGGCGGGTAAAGGGGGTCTGTACTGCAGCTGCTGTGCTGGCGGCTGTGGGTATCTGCGCCTTTACGCAGAAAGAGCTGGATAGCTTCGAGCCTGCTGCTCCTGTTGCTGTGACAGTTTCGGACGAGGACTCCTCCGATGAAGGCTATGATGTGATAATTCCCGGAACGACGGCGAGCCGTTCGGACGTTATCGACCTCAACGCTGCTTCTGCAGGC
>CAMEYZ010000226.1 GCA_945947715.1 uncultured Clostridia bacterium
AGTGGTCCGACGACGATGAATGGTATGACGACGAGGAATACTCCGATGAAGATATATAGATCGACGCCGAAGATGTGGAATGGTGATCAGCTTTAATGAAAGGAGCGGTATCCATGCAGGGAGGAACGCGCTTTAAACCGTCAGCCGAGAATGTGCCCGAAAAGAAAACTGAGCACAAGGAAAAGGCAAGGTCAAGGTCGGGACTTGCGGATAATATGTTTCTGGCGTTTCTGATAACCTTTGCGGCGTCGGCATCTAATTACGAAAAGTATGTGCCGGAGCAGGTGGGTATAGCTTACAGCACTGTGCTGTGGATATTCTGCGCGCTTACTTGGATAGTTCTGTCATTTATATGCGGATATCGCAAAAAATGGCAGTTTGAAGTGTTTGCCGCTGTGTACTGGATTCTGCCCGCAATTCTGATATATCTTGCAAACTTCGGACCGAAGGTGTTTCGGTTCAGCCTGATAATGTATTCGGTATCAGAATTTTCGTCCTTGATACTGATGCAGCCTGTTTATATGCTGAGCGGAAAGCTTGGCATGGGCGATGCTGGAGGGATAGCGATGCTCATAGTAGCAAGCCTTCTCTGCTTCGGAGCAGGCCTGCTGGTAAATATCAACAGGGACAAGCTCAACAGACTTATCCCCAATAAGAGCTGACAGTCTGAGGCTTGCCATTAAACTCGGTAATTACGTCTTTTGACGTTAATTATAAAATTTTTCGGGAAAGGAGGAAAAATCAAATGAACAACAGATTTAAGAAAATCGCTTGTGCGATTGTTGCAGTTGCTGCAATTGCAGCAATGTCCGTATCTGTTTATGCAGCTGACTACGGTTCCGAACCTTCTTACTCTGACAGCTCATCTTCACAGCCCAGTGCTCCTGCAGGTGAGGTAAACAATGCTATCGACAATGCTGTCGAAGAGGCTCCTGTAAGCAATGTAGTTGATAATGCGCTCGATACCGTGATCAACTCTGGAGATTCAGAAGAGGCTAAGGCTCCTGTTGTAGCAACAGTGGAGGTTAAGAATACTAATAAGTTAGTTTTAAATGCCAGCACTGTAAAGAAGCTTACACAAACAGATGACAGCGTACTGGAGATCGTTGCTCCTAAGGCTACAATTTCCATTGACTCTGCTTCAATCAGCAAAGTAAAAAAGGTTGACCTTTCAATGAGTGTAAAGTCAGCAAGCAACAGCACAAGAATTGTTATGAAGTCTTCTGCTGAGTTTGGCTGCGAGGTTAAGATCACAGTTACTTCCTGCAAGATGAAGCCTTCTACACTCAAGAAGGCACATGTGTATGTTACTAAGGTAGATCCTGAGACCGGTAAAAAGGTTGAAGAGGATCTCGGCCCTGTTGAGATTGATGAGAACGGCAATCCCGTTATCACAGCTACACAGGGCGGTGAGTATACTATCCGTGTACCTAAGGCTAAGAAGTGATTTAGCTTCGAAGGCCCAGGCTCAGAGGACGGGGCAGTCTGCAGGTTTTGCCTGCGGACAGCTCCCGATCCTGAGCAGCTGCGGAAGATGCCTTATTATAGGCATTTTCCGCAGCTGCTCAGAATTGCTTTATATGTATTTGTGGACGTTCCTTCCTTTTATCGGAGGAACGTTTTTTATTCACAGTGAAGCATTTTGATTTGATAGTGATTTTTCAGGGACGCAAAAAGCGAATGGTCCCGCTGTGTATGTGAAGTATTATGGACTATGCTGTAAATATTATCTGCTCACACTTTTATTCACACATTGACAAAATCTTCAAAGTATAGCATAATAAGACATGGAGGGGTGAGCATGACATCCAAAGAAAAGAATGTAAGATCGACGGAATTTAGCAGACGTATCAGCGAGTATATCGCGGAAAGCGGATATACCGTGTATAAGATATCACAGATAACAGGTCTCGGACGCACTGCGATACAGCACACAATGTCGGGAAAATTTGTTCCCACAAGGGACTTCTTTGATAAGCTCTGCGCTGTATTTCCAATCACTCCCGCTCAGAAGGAGGAACTTAACGACCTCTATATCAAGCAGAAATACGGAGCAAAGATATACTGCGAAAGAAAGCAAATAAGAAGCATAATTGAAAATCTTCCGGAGTATTACATAAATATTCATCATCCCGCTGTAAGTCCCGGGCATGTTGAGCTTTCCTGCGAGAAGGCTGTGTCGGGACTTTTGAATGTAAATCAGACCGTCATCGGTGTTATAAGCAGAGAACTGCAGATGGATAAGCCCCGTATACTTACCACCGTACCCTTTGGAAATAAGCTCATGTTCGATAATATCATGCAGCTTTTCGGACTGTGCAGCAGCGACGCCGTATTCGAGCATTATCTGAGACTTTTTAAGTACGATGATGATGAACTGAATGAAAATCTTCAGGTGCTGGAGGACGTGCTGAAAATGTCCGTGAACGGCGGAATGGCGTATAAGCCGTACTGCTACTATGCCTACAGACATCCCGCTGATGATGACCTTCCTGTTTTTCCATATTGTCTGATAACGTCGGAATATGTCGTTTTTATCACAGCAGACTTCCGCTCTGCGGCGGTAAGCACCGATAGGAAGATATATGATATCGCGATGTCTCATTTTGAAAGGCTCAGGCAGATATCGGCTGTTATGATTGAATCAGTGGATAACAAGGGCATGTTTGACATCTTCGCACAAAGCTCGAGAATGTTTGATAAGTCTCTGGAATTTCAGCCATGCCTGACAAAATATATGACCTGGGAAATTATCTCTGCCCGTCTTAAGGATATACCCGAAAGGGATTATATTCTGGAAACGCTGAAAAGCTCCTTCTTCACCCCCGAACAGCTGGAGGCCACAAACAATCAGGTCGCTGTGAATATTTTCACCCGAAGCGGACTGGAGCACTTCGCTGATACTGGGATTATGGTCAATCTTCCTGGACAGCTTCTGGAGCCTCTTTCCCCTGCGGAAAGGTTATTTCTTCTCAAAAGCATGAAAAACGACGTGGGGAGCTATTATAAAATGGTGGACAGGAGCAAGCTGTCTGTTCCTGATTTTATCCAGATTATCTACCTTAATAATCAGAGCTGCATAATTGCATGCCTTATGGAGGACAGAAAATTTTGCGGAATTATCAGCGAACGCAGTCTGTGCGCTTCCTTCGAGGACTTTATTCGCAGCCTTTACGAAGGCGGTCTCACCTTAGACGACAGCGAGGTAAATGCTGCTATTGATGAGTGTATCGACAGATTATCACAGTCAGAATAACGTAAATAAGTGTTTTATTCGTTTTGGCGGTATCTCCGACAAAACGAATAAATGGGCTGTTGGCAGCTGTGGAATGATATGTACGGAAAATTGCTTTTACAGCAATTTTTTTATTGTTATAAAACAGTTGAAAAATCAGCT
>CAMEYZ010000227.1 GCA_945947715.1 uncultured Clostridia bacterium
TTTCTATTCCCAGCGCCTTTATATTCTTGACCACAGTCTTTCCGTATTCAGCTTCTCCCGCGTCGATAAGCACTGCGGTGTCACCCGAAAGGATAAGCTCGCTGTCGCCCTGTCCCACGTCGAAGTAGTACACGCCGAAATCGAAATTATCGTCGGGCTTCACCTTTGAAGGGGTAATATCGGGGAGCTCTATCTTCTTTTTCATAAGCTCCTCGCTGAACACGCCCTTTTCAATGCAAACGCCCACAAGACAGAGAACGCATATAGCAAACACTGCAGCCGCCGCAAACACGCTATTTATCAGCTTTTTACCCGACTTCGGGGATTTTTTCTTTGCCATTGCAAAACCTCATTTTATTCATCTTCGCCCGAGGACTGCGAGGGGTTGTTGTCGTAATAGGTAACCGCCTCGTTTGTGCCCATTTTACGCTGTAAATAGGACTCTCTCGTCATAAGGACCTGTCTGGGCTTTGCGCCGTCCTGAGGTCCTACCACGCCCATTTCCTCGAGCTCGTCCACGATACGCGCAGCGCGGGCATATCCCAGCTTAAGCTTTCTCTGCAGATAGGACGTGGAGCACTGACCATTGTCCACAACGCATTCGATAGCTCTTTCTATCAGGTCCTCGTCGCCGCCCTCGTAGCTTTTGCCGTTGTCAGCGGGCTTTTCGCCCTTTACAGCGGGAATGTTGCTCTCGATCTCACTCATTATGCTTTCGTCGTACTCGACGTTACCTGCGCCATTCTTGATGTAATCCACCACTGCGCTTACCTCCTTGTCCGAGGTAAAGCAGTTCTGCACTCTCACAGGCTTTGCAAAGCTTGTGGGGAAATAGAGCATATCGCCCTGACCCAACAGCTTTTCCGCGCCTATCTCGTTGATAATAGAGCGGGAGTCGATTCCCGAAGCCACCTTAAGAGCAATTCTTGACGGGATATTCGCCTTGATAAGTCCCGTGATAACGTCAACGGTAGGTCTCTGAGTCGCGATGATAAGGTGCATGCCCGCAGCACGTGCCATCTGCGCCAGTCGGCAGATAGAATCCTCGACCTCGCCCGCAGCCGCCATCATCAGGTCGGCAAGCTCGTCTATGATGATGACTATCCTTGGCAGTGGCTCCATATCGTCGGCGGTCAACGCCTTTTCGTTATATCCGTTGATATCGCGCACATTCCGGTCAGCAAATAGCTTGTACCGCTTGAGCATCTCCTGCACAGCCCATGCCAGCGCACCTGCCGCCTTTCTGGGGTCGGTGACTACCGGTATCAGCAGATGAGGTATGCCGTCGTATATCTTGAACTCGACCACCTTGGGGTCGATAAGCACCATGCGCACCTCGTCGGGAGTTGCATTGTAGAGGATACTCATAATAATGCCGTTGGTGCAGACCGACTTACCCGAGCCGGTAGTACCTGCGATTATAACATGTGGCAGCTTTGAGATATCGCCCAGAACAATTTCTCCGTCGATATTCTTTCCCACTGCAAAGGTAAGCTTGCTTTTGGCGTTCTTGAACTCCTCCGAGCCGATAATATCGCGCATGGTCACAGTATCCTTTACGCGGTTGGGGACTTCAATTCCAACAGCTGCCTTTCCGGGAATGGGCGCTTCTATTCGCACACCCTCCGCCGCTAAGTTAAGGGCGATATCGTCTGCAAGGTTAGTTATCTTGGATATCTTCACGCCCGCACTTGGCTGGAGCTCATATCTTGTAACGGTAGGACCGCGGTGGATATCCACTATCCTTGTCATAACGCCGAAGCTTTTCAGCGTATTCACGAGGATATCCGCATTGGATTTCATTTCCGCCTCGGCATTTTCTGCGTTGATGTCGTTGTGGCTCTCATGAAGCAGCTCTATGGGCGGGAAATGGTACTCTATGACCTTCTTTTCCTCTGCGTTTATCTCCTTCTGGATATCCTTTGCGGTCATTGCCTCAGGCATATCCAGGTCCTCTTCGTCGGTGATCTTGTTTGAAGCCAGTGTTGAGGCTTTTCCTCCGAAAATCCCCTTTCTGGGCTTGTCGTTCACAGGCTCGCTCACTCTTGCAGGAGCGCTCACAACAGGAGCCTCACGGCGTGTTTCATAAACGGGTGCGTTCGCTGCGGGAGACGAGCTTATTTCAGCCGCCGCAGCTGAAGTGCTCTCATTTGCCGCAACAGCAGCGGTTTTTTCAGCCACAGGAGCAGCCTCCGCCTTTGCACCGGAAACAGCAGCGCTTTCCGCCGACTGCTTTGCATTTCTTCCCGAAAGAGCCGCCTTTCTGATGATATCGTCCAGCTCGCCGGAGGCACTGTTCATGTCCTGCTTTGCGGCAGCGGCATTCTGCTTCTGTTCGGCAAGGGCAGCCTTTGCCTTGTTCTTGACGTTTTCGTTAGCGGCTATGGTCCGTGCGATGATATCCGCTTCCTCGTCAACGACAGCCTTTTTCTTATCCTTTTTGTTCTGCTTTGAGGGGATAGCTATGTCGATATCGAAATCGTCCCGGGGAACGTCCTCCTCAGCAGGTCTGACATCACGAGCTTTCCTGCTTTTAGCAGCTCCAGGAGGCTCCTTGAACACCTCCGCTTCGGAACGCTTTTTCCTTACAGGCTCAGGAGTTTCCTCATACTCGTCCCTGGCATCCACAGCAGTGACGAACCAGCCCTTAATGACCCGCAGGATATCGAATACCGTCTTATTGAACAGCAGAAGTATCCAAACAAAGGCAAGCAGGCTTATGATGATACCCGCTCCCGTTTTTCCGAAAACAGCCAGCAGAGTCTCGCCCAGGAAAATGCTCAAAAGTCCGCCGCCCATAAGCTCCTTGCCGCTTTCATACAGCTCAGTGAGCCTGTTCATAAAGCTTATCCCGTCGGGGATAGTCATGGTGGAGAATATCCTCAGCATGCCGCAGAGAATGATTATCAGGATAACGCTCTGTATCATCTTGCCCTTGATATGCTCGCCCGATCTGTCCCTTGCTATCATAAGCGAAGTGTACAGCAGAATGGGAGGCACAAGAAAGACTGCCGCTCCGAACATTCCCAGAAAAAAGTTATGTATGGAAAGCCACGCAGATTCGCCCTTTACCACAGCAAACGCCAGCACAAGCACTCCCACCGCAAACATTACGGTAGACCACAGCACTCTGTCGTTTACATTTTTTTCGGCAGCCTTTCCCCTTGAGCTGCCCGAGGTGCTCCTGCCCTTTGCCGAGGACGAAGACTTCCCCTTTGTCGATTTTGTATTTTTGCCTGCAGCCAATCAAAAAACCTCCCGAAACATATCACAGCACAGCCTCATATAATACCGGCCTTTTCCAGTATTCCCGCGCCGATAACTACTATACCAAGAATAAACGTGTATATGGAAAAAATGCTGAATTTATCAGATTTGATAAGCCATTTCAGCA
>CAMEYZ010000228.1 GCA_945947715.1 uncultured Clostridia bacterium
GCTGTGTGGGCTTTTCGGGCTGTGTGGGCTTTTCGGGCTGTGTGGGCTTTTCGGGTTCGCCGTCTTCTGTTCCGGACGAAGGTGAAACGGCCACGTCATTAATAGTTATAACAGTTCCCTGGTTAATCCACCAGAGCTGGAACTGAAGAACGGCACCGCTTTCAACACCGTCAATGTTAAGGGTTACACTTGAAGCGGTACTTTCGTAGCTTGCACTTGTCCAGCCGCTTTCGCCTTCGTAAACCGCAGCGTTAGTTCCGATACAGCCTTTTGCATAGCTACCGTCGCCGCTTACGGAATATTTAACGGTAATGGATTTGATGTCTGCGAAATTTTTGCTTGTGTAATCTGCGAGGTCAAGCTCAAGAGTATCGGCTGAACCGCTCTCGCCGGCACGCTTATATGTCCATTTGCCGTCTGAATTTTTAGTCCACTTGTCGGTTTCTGTGTCGTCGGGAACGGGGTCTGGAGTTTCCGTATTTTGAGTATCTAAAAGATCGTTTCCATTTTGGTCAAGATATGTATACTTTGTAACTGTCATATCATTGCCGTTTTCTGACCAATAGTACTTTAAAACAAGGTATGTCCATTCATTATAATCTGAACCGGAAGCATCAATAGGTGATGTATGTAAACATTTTATTGTTGCAGTTGTTTCATTAACTGTAACAGTATCACTGTCTGAACCATCCCAACTATATTTATCATCGAAACTATTGGTTCCAGAAGTAAATGAAATCGCTCCATTAAATTGACCTCCGGAAGAAGGTTCGTCTGTTGTAACGGTGAATTCTATTCCATAGCAGTTTTTCCATTTGTCTTCAGTCAAATCGTTTTTGTATTTTACCATGTAGGTTCCACTGCCCCATCCACCTTGATCAGCTGTAATTTCAGAACCATTTTCATTTGTTATAGCTATAGCTGCTGAAACACTGATTGGTGTGAAAGCCACAACGGAAACCGCCAGAGCCGCTGCTGTTAAAGATGCGAGAACCTTTTTCAGCTTCATGTTTTATCAATCCTCCAATAAATATTTTTATATACATATCCCCGGACAGCACACGGCACAGCTGTCCCGAATCATATATACAAGTATAACATATTTTGAAATGCAATTCAATAGATAAATCGCCGAAAATGCGACAATTATTTTGTGCGTTATTAAGCGATTTCAACCTTTGGATTGTTTTGAAAAATCTTCACGGCAGTGCTTGACAAATCTGACTTTGCGTGGTATAATAAAATTCATAGATTCGATCCCATCGGCGTATGGAGGGGGACACCACCGCGGGTGTCTGCTTTCCTGCGCCTATTTTTGTTTATGGAGGTCATTATGGCAAAAATCAATGGAAAGATAATCAGCGAGGCTGACGGTATGAGCTTATCTGCCTACATAACCTCGGCAGGCTACGTAAGCGGCAGGATAGCCGTGGAGTATAACGAAGCTATCCTCCCCAAGGAGGACTACGACAAGACTATACTCTCTTCCGCCGATAACGTGGAGATAGTGGAATTTATGGGTGGCGGCTGATTTTTTTGCAAATAAATAACGAAAGGACTATTGCTATGAATAATAATGATAAGCTTGTGCTGGGCGGTCATGAATTTGACTCCCGCTTTATCCTCGGTTCGGGAAAATATTCTCTTGAACTCATCAAGGCGGCTGTGGAAAACGCAGGCGCGCAGATAATCACTCTGGCTCTCCGCCGTGCAAACAATGGCGGCGCTGCCAATATCCTCGATTATATCCCCGAGGGAGTAACTCTGCTCCCTAACACCTCCGGCGCAAGAAACGCCGACGAGGCTGTCCGTATCGCTCGGCTGTCCCGTGAGCTTGGCTGCGGAGATTTCGTCAAGATAGAGGTGGTCCGCGATTCAAAGTATCTTCTTCCCGATAATTACGAGACTATCAAGGCTACCGAGATACTGGCAAAGGAAGGCTTTGTGGTGCTGCCCTACATGTATCCTGACTTAAACGCTGCCCGTGACCTTGCAAATGCGGGAGCTGCTGCAGTTATGCCCCTTGCTGCGCCTATCGGAACAAACAAGGGACTCTGCACAAAGGATTTCATTCAGATACTTATCGACGAGATAGACCTGCCGATAATCGTTGACGCAGGCATAGGCAGACCTTCACAGGCATGCGAGGCCATGGAAATGGGAGCTGCTGCGGTTATGGCAAACACAGCCATAGCTTCTGCGGGAGATATTCCTGCCATGGCAGAAGCCTTCAGAAAGGCCATAGAAGCAGGCCGCACCGCATATCTTTCAAAGCCCGGAAGAGTCCGTGATACAGCCAGCGCGTCCTCTCCGCTGACAGGCTTTATCCATGACTGAGGAGGCGCGTATTATGACCGAAAGGATTAACCACATGGAATATCTCCCGGGAATGGAGAACATCGGCTCGGAGATACAGGACAAGGTCATTTCCGCTATGAAGGAGTACGACCCTGCCGCATATACTGCCGATGATGTGAAGGCTGCTCTTGAAGCGGAGGTATGCACTCCCGAGAATTATAAGGCGCTGCTTTCTCCTGCGGCGGAGCCCTTCCTGGAAGAGATAGCACAGAAGGCCATGAGCGAGCGCTTCAAGCATTTCGGAAACTCTGTGTATATGTTCACGCCGCTGTATATTTCCAATTACTGCGAGAATCAGTGCGTATACTGTGGCTTCAACTGTAAAAATCAGATACACCGCGCAAAGCTCAACTACGAAGAGATAGAGAAGGAAATGGCTGAGATAGCCAAAACAGGCCTGCAGGAGGTGCTTATCCTCACAGGCGAGACCCGTGTATACTCCGATGTGGAGTATATCGGCGAGGCATGCAAAATTGCCCGGAAATATTTTAAAATAGTGGGTCTGGAGATATATCCCGTAAATTCCGACGAATACAAGTATCTCCATGAGTGCGGCGCTGATTTTGTCACCGTTTTCCAGGAGACCTACAATTCCGACAAGTATGAAAAGCTTCATCTTGCAGGCTGCAAGAGGATATTCCCCTACAGGATAAACGCCCAGGAAAGGGCCATAATGGGTGGCATGAGAGGCGTTGGCTTCGGCGCACTTTTAGGCCTGGACGATTTCCGCACCGATGCCTTTGCAACGGGACTTCATGCACATCTGCTGCAGAAGAAATATCCTCATGCGGAAATAGCGGTAAGCTGTCCCAGACTGCGCCCCACTATCGCAAACAGCAAGATAAATCCCCGTGACGTCCACGAAAAGCAGCTTCTGCAGATAGTCTGCGCATACAGGATATTCCTGCCCTATGCGAGCATCACCATTTCTACCAGAGAGTGCAGCCGTTTCAGGGATAATATCATCAAAATTGCGGCTACCAAGATATCCGCAGGGGTAAACGTTGGCATAGGCGGCCACAGCGACTCCG
>CAMEYZ010000229.1 GCA_945947715.1 uncultured Clostridia bacterium
GACGCCCTGACCAGTGGAAACAGTCTTTCCGGTCCAGTTTCCCGTGTGACGCTTCAGACCCGTAAGAGCGTTGAACAGGGTGCTTTTTCCCACGTTTGGATTTCCTGCCAGCGCCACAAGGATATCCCCGTCCTGTCTTTCGATGATGTTGTCTTCAACTTCGGAATTGATACCGGTGCTTTTTCCCGTTAAGCCCATATTCGGCGCTCCCTCCTTTTCTCTGCATATTATTATATTGCGATTGGAGGGAAAATATTCCGAAAAAAGGACTGTACCGAAACCGATACAGTCCGTAATCATTTACTGAAGCTTTTCAAAATCCACCGCGCCGTGCTTGCATATGGGACATACAAAATCCTCGGGGAGCACTTCTCCCTCGTAGATGTATCCGCATATCTTGCATACCCAGCCCGTCTTTTTGGGAGCTGCGGGCTTGGGCTTGACCTTTGACTGATAGTATTCGTAGGTCATGGAGGGGTTGTCCGAGAGAATTTCTCCGTCGGTCATCTCTGCGATGAACATGGTATGAGTGCCCAGGTCTATCTCATTTACCACCTTGCCCGACATGAACGCATTAGTGCCCGACTTGATGTAGAGCAGCCCGTTATCGCTGTAGTGGGGGGTGAATTTGTAGGAATCGGGAGTGCCGAACTTCTGGGTGTTACGTCCGCTCTGGAAGCCGAAATGCTTGAACAGCGAAAAATCGGCGGTCTGGTCGATGACCGAAACGTTGAATTTTCCTGTGTTTTTTATCATATCATGGGTAAGATTAGCCTTGTTGACGGTAACAGCTATCTGCATGGGACTGCTTGTCAGCTGCATCAATGTGTTGATGATACAGCCGTTGTCCTTGTCGCCCTCCGAAGCAGTGAGCACATACAGACCATACGATATCTTATAGACAGATTTTGTATTCATGGAAATATACCTCCCTTAGAAAAGCATGTTTTCTATAGTATTTATTATATTTTACCATATTATTCGGTAATAGTCAATAGATTTTTGTAAATGGTTCATCAATTTTTTCTCTTTGCATATATCTTGCTTACTGTTTTTGTCATGCCATTGTCCAGGACCTGAATATTTGTCCAGCTAAAGGAATCCTTTCCAATATCCGAAAAAATATAACGATTATCGGGGAACTCCTGCACTCTTCCGATAAGATTATCATTTTCCTTATGCCATTTTACATGTATCGCATAATCCTTGGTGCAGTAGACCATGTCATAGCATTTTTCCTCAAAATTAAATTTGCGCAGTGCTGTGCCATACTCTGCGTCCTTCTGTGGATTTATTACTCTTTCAGCTCGTGAGGGACAGATAAAAATATCCTGAACGATAGAGCCCTCAAGTATCTTTCTAAATATCCACTCACCGATCACATGACGGGGGCTTTCGCTCTCCAGATTATCATAATATTCAAAATCCCAGTCGCCGATCAGCGGCGCATACCAATCGTGCTCTTCGGGAATTATATTTTCTGCGCTGTTTAACAGTGCGTCTGCAAACTTATCCATAGTATATGTTTCCTTTCACTGCTGTTTTTGCTGGGTCACCTATATTATAACATATTATCCAATAAAGAGCAACCATAACTATATGAACGTTCATTTGATTTTTTTGCTTTTCGTCATATCGTACAATATATTTTTCAAATTATTGATAAACTTTTACAAATATAGCATATTATACCTATTGACAAAGTAGGAAATTTGTGATAAAATATAATCAAGCTAAAGAAAAGGAGCGTTCGGAATGAAAATGTGTGAGATGTGCAAAATGTGCTGCATGCAGAGCAGAAACATCAGAATAATTATGCTGCGTCCGAACGTCTGCTGATTTCAATGCGGATATATTCTTGTGGGCGCAGGTATGCGCCTTATTTTTGTTTTGGGAGGAAAAGCCGTGATTGAAATTAAAGATCTGTGTAAAACCTATGCATCGTCGGGCGGCACTGTCACCGCTCTTAAAAATATCAGTCTTACCATTAACGACGGGGAGATATTTGGTATAATCGGCCTGTCAGGAGCAGGAAAAAGTACCCTCGTACGCTGTATAAATTTTCTCGAGAAGCCTACCTCGGGCCAGGTCATCATCGACGGAAAGGACCTTGGGACCCTTTCGAAAAAAGAGCTTCTTAAAACAAGACAGAATATCGGTATGATATTTCAGGGCTTTAATCTGCTGTCCCAGAGGAACGTTATCAGAAATATCTGCTATCCTCTTGAAATTGCAGGAGTGAAAAAGGCGGACGCTGTGAAGCGCTCCGAAGAGCTTTTAGAGCTTGTGGGACTCTCCGACAAGGGCAGGGCATATCCTTCTCAGCTGTCGGGCGGTCAGAAGCAGAGAGTTGCTATTGCAAGAGCTCTTGCTGCGAGAACGAAATATCTTCTCTGCGACGAGGCAACCAGCGCTCTTGACCCGGATACGACCCGCTCCATACTGGAGCTTATGAAAAGGATAAATACCGAGCTTGGCGTGACAATTGTGGTCATAACTCATGAGATGAAGGTCATCGACAGCATATGTGACCGGGTGGCTGTCCTGGACAACAGTGAGGTCGCCGAAACGGGAACAGTCGAAGAGGTCTTTTCAAACCCGCAGTCGGATATTGCAAGGAAGCTTATCCTTCCCGACAGCATCTCTACAGATGAGATTACGGGAGGAACAAAGCTCAGGATAGTATTCAACGGAGAAAGCTCCTTCAAGCCTGTTCTTGCTAATATGCTATTTGAGTGCAAGGTTCCGGTGAATATCCTCCACGCAGACACAAAGGATATCGACGGAAAGGCCTATGGACAGATGATAATTCAGCTTTCCTGCGACGACAGGGGAGTGCGAAGAGTGACCGAGTACCTGAAAGCAAATGAAATAGAATTTACCGAAATATGAAAGGGGTGGCAGAATGTCTGAACTGTTAAGTCAGCTCTGGGAAAAGGGCGTATTGCAGCTGGGAATATGGGAAACCGTCTATATGACCTTTATTTCCGCATTTTTTGCGTATCTTTTCGGTCTGCCGCTGGGAGTTCTTCTCTGCATTACCGATAAGGACGGCATATGTCCTGTTTCTTGGCTGAACAAGATAATTGGCGTTATCGTGAATATTTTCCGAAGCGTTCCCTTTGTTATCCTGATGATAGCAATGCTTCCTGCGGCGAAGCTCATTGTCGGAACCAGCCTCGGAAACAAGGCAATGATAGTTACGCTGATAATCGCTGCGATACCCTATGTGGCGAGAATGGCGGAATCCTCCATAAAGGAAGTGGACAGGGGAGTTATTGAGGCTGCTCAGTCCATGGGAACGTCCTCCTTCAAGATAATTTACAAGGTGCTTATCCCCGAAGCAAAGCCGTCTCTTATCGTGGGAGCGGTGATATCGCTGGT